>NZ_JBHVKW010000040.1:33981-63587 GCF_042797905.1 Amycolatopsis sp. NPDC057786 | reverse complement strand
CTTTCGCGACGCCAGACGTCTCGAAAGTGGCTTTCGCGACACTCGTGCGGGCGGGTGCCCACATGCCAGGCGCGCTCAAGCGCTCCGCAGCACCGCCGCGATCTCCGTCTGCTCGAAATGCTCGGCCCACCCCAAGGCCGACGACGAGTACAGCGAATCCTCGAGCGAAGGATCCGCCCCCGCCTCGAGCAAGGCCCGCACCGCGTCGACGTGCCCGCCCTGCACCGCCAGGTGCAGCGCCGTGACACCTTCTCCGTGCGAAAGCCCGCCGAAGGTGCCCTGGCGGTTCACCGAAGCGCCGAGTTCCGCCAAGGTCCTGATCGCCGACGACTTCCCCTGAGCGGCAGCCCAGGTCAGCGCCGTGCCGCGGTACACGTCGGCGTCCACCCGAGCGCCCCTCGCCACCAGGGTCCGCATCGCGTCGGACCGGTCGTTCCGCGCGGCCCACGAAAGAGCCTCGTCGACGACCTCGGCCGGATCGTCGCTCGGCCGCCATTCCGGGAAACCGCTGTGCGGCCGATGGAACTCGCGATGCGCGCCCGCCGCGCGGGAGAGCTTGCCGTCCGGCGCGAGCAGCTCGTCGAGCAGGACCGCCCGGCCGAGCCCGGCGGCGACGCGCAGGTTGCCGGGGGAGACGCTGCGCGAAGCCAGCAGTTCCGCCGCCTCGCGATGGCCCCAGAACAGCGCGACCACCAGCGGCGTCCCGCCGTCACCCCGGGCCGGAACGTCGACCGGGGCGCCCGCGTCGAGCAGCATCGTGACCAGCAGCGGCAGCCCGGCGTACCCGGCCTGGTGCAACGCCGTCCAGCCGTGGACGTTGGCCGAAGCCGGATCGGCGCCGTGGTCGAGCAGGATCCGGCACAGCCGCTCGTCGCAGGTCGCGGCGGCCATGCCGAGCAGGTCGTTCCCGTTCTTCCCGTGTGCGTGGACGAGCGTGGGCAGGTCACCGATCAGGCGCGCGAGCCCGGCGAGGTCTCGCGCGTCGATCAGTTCCCGTGCCTTCTCGAAGGCGAGTTCAGCCGGTGACGTCACGCTCCCGCACGCTACCCCCGACCCCCGACAGAACCCGCCATTCGGCCAGCGGGATCCGGTCGTCCCCGGTCAGGACCTGCAGACAGACGTGATCCGCGCCCGCGTCCAGATGCGCCCGCACCCGGGCGTCGATCCCGTCCTCCCCGACGGCGACCAGCGCGTCCACGAGCCGCTCGGAGCCGTAGTCCTCCTCGGTGAACCCGAACCGCCGCAGATTCGCCTGATGGTGGGCGGCCACGTCCAGGTACATCGACACGTGCCGCCGCGCGATCTCCCGGTCCGATCCGAGGACGACGGCCTGCTCGACGGCGAGGAAGGCCGAAGGGCCGATGGCTTCCCGCGCCAGCGCGGTGTGCTCGACGGGGACGAAGTACGAATGCGCCCCATCGGTGCGTTCCGCGGCCAAGGCGAGCATCTTCGGCCCAAGGGCGGCCAGTACACGCCGGCGTGGGGAGTCCGGTGTGGACAGTTCGGTGCCGTCCATTTCGTCGAGATAGCCGCGCATCGCCTCCAGCGGTTTGGTGCCCGGCAGATGGCCGCCGAGGCCGAGGATGAACCGGCCCGGATAGGCCTCCGCGAGGGTCTGCTCGGCGGCGGCCGCGGCGACGGGCGCCCGATGGGAGAACCGCGCGATACCGGTGGCGACGGTCAGCCGGGACGTCGCCGCCAGCAGCAGTCCCGCCTGCGTGAACGCCTCCCGTCCCAGGTACTCCCCGAACCACAGCGTGTCGAAGCCGAGTTCTTCGACTTCCGCGGCCGCCTCGCGGACTTCACCGATTTCCTTGCCGTCGAACGAGAACGTCCAGATCCCGACGCTCATCGGGTCACCTCCGCGAGTGCCGGGGCGAGCCGTTCCAGCTGATCCACTATGGACTGAAGATCGTCGCCGGCCGGATGGACGAGCACGGTGTCCGCGCCGGCGTCCACGAGTTCCTTGATCCGCCCGGCGATCCGTTCCTCGTCGCCCCACGCGGTCAGCCCGTCCACGAGCCGGTCGCTGACGTCGTCGATGTCGGCGTCGGTGTAGCCGAGCCGCTTCCATCCCTTGAAATAGTGCAGGACGCCGTACTGCTTCATCAGCCCGATGTCTTTCGCCACGCTCTTCCTCGCTTCTTCGCGGTCGCCGAGGAGAATCGAATGGGTGGGGATGAGCAGCTTGTCCCGGCCGAGGATCTCGCGGGAGTACGGCGTGTGCTCGAAGGGCTGGGCGAACGGGTGCGCGCCGTCCGTCAGCTCCCGCGCGAGTTCGAGCATCTTCGGTCCGACGGCGGCGAGGACGAGCGGGAACGGTACCGGCGCCGGGAATTCCTCCGCCGCCGCGGCCAGGGCCGTGAGGTAGTCACGGGTCTGTTCGAGCGGCCGGTAGTCCGAGCCCGCCTTCGCCGCCTGATACGAGTGCCCGATCCCGACGCCGAGCACGAACCGGCCGGGGAAGGCGTGCGCGAGCGTCCGGCCACCGCTGTGGGCGGTGTACGCGGGCCGCGACCAGATGTTCGCGATCCCGGTGCCGGCCACCACCCGTTCGGTGGCGGCCAGCGTGATGGCGCTGTACGCGAAGAGCTCCCGGTTCCCAGGCCCCTCACCTCCCCAAACGGTGCGGTAGCCCAGCTCTTCGAGCCGTCGTATCGCCCGCCGTTCCTCCTCCGGTGACGGCGTGAACATGCCGACCGGCAGCCAGACACCCACCGGGCCCAGCCGCTCCCGGGTTTCGTCGATCAACGTCATTCGTGGTTCTCCCCAGCTGACATGAGGCAGCCTCCGCTTACGCCGCCGACTATACGGAGGCTGCCTCCGATTTGTCGAGGCCGTGTCCTGCGGGCCGTGTTCGATGGGCTCCGTGATCCAGATCCGGGCCGTCAGAGGCCGCCTGGACACGGAGACCGCGAACATGGCCTGCGGGTCACGGCCTAGGCTCGGGAGCGCGATGGACACCGAGAAGAAGCCGCTGCGGGCGGACGCCCGGCGCAACTACGAGCGCCTCCTCGAAGAGGCGAGGCGCGCCTTCGCCGCGCACGGGGTCGAGGCGTCACTGGAAGAGATCGCGCGCCGGGCCGGCGTCGGCATCGGGACGCTCTACCGGCACTTCCCGACGCGGGAGGCTCTGGTCGAGACGGTGCTTCGGGAGGGCTACGACGCGCAGGCCGCGGTGGCCCGCGAACTCCTCGATTCGCCGGATCCGGTGGAAGCGCTCAAGGCTTGGTTCGCCGGGATGGGTGAACAGGCGACGCGGTACCGCGGACTGCCCGAACTGATGGTCGACGTCCTCGACGACGAGACCTCGCCGCTGTACGCCTCATGTCACGCGATGCGGGACCAGGTGTCCCACCTGGTGGAAAGGGCGAAGGCCTCTGGCGAGCTCCGGGCGGACGTCACAGTGCACGAGTTGCTGGTGCTGCTGCACGCGCTTTCCTGGGCCAGCGAACACCTTTCGGGTGACAAGGGCCTCGAACGGCTCCTCGACCTCGTTTTCGCCGGATTACGGGCGAGTTAACAATCCCCTGTCACCAGGTCTAAACTGCGGCGCAACCGGGCACAACGGCGTGACCGTCAACGCTTCGAGGCACTTTTCCCGCCGAGAAGCCAATCAACCCCCGAGTCGCAGGCACAGACCAGATAGTGGGAGCCGTATCGTGACCAAGCCGAACAAGCCCGTCGTCCTCATCGCCGAGAAGCTCGCCCCCTCCGTGCTGAGCGTCTTCTCCGACGAGGTCGAGGTCCAGCATGTGGACGGCACGGACCGCCCCGCGCTGCTCGAGGCCGTGAAGACGGCGGACGCGCTGCTCGTGCGGTCCGCGACGAAGGTCGACGCCGAGGTCCTCGGCGCCACCACCTCGCTCAAGGTCGTCGCCCGCGCCGGCGTCGGGCTGGACAACGTCGAGGTCCCCGCCGCCACCGAACGCGGTGTCCTGGTGGTCAACGCGCCGACGTCGAACATCGTCTCCGCCGCCGAACACGCCGTCGCCCTGCTGCTCGCCGTCGCCCGCCGGGTCCCGGCCGCCGACCAGAGCCTCCAAGGTGGCGCGTGGAAGCGCAGCGCCTACTCCGGCGTCGAGATCCAGGGCAAGACCATCGGTGTGGTCGGCCTCGGCAAGATCGGCCAGCTGTTCGCGCAGCGGCTCGCCGCCTTCGACACCAAGCTCATCGCCTACGACCCCTACGTCTCGGCCGCCCGCGCCGCGCAGCTCGGCATCGAGCTGGTCACGCTGGATGAACTGCTTGAGCGCGCCGACGCGATCTCCATCCACCTGCCGAAGACCCCGGAGACCAAGGGCCTGATCGGCGCCGAGGCGCTCAAGAAGACCAAGCAGGGCGTCATCATCGTCAACGCCGCGCGCGGTGGCCTGATCGACGAGCAGGCGTTGGCGGACGCGGTCAGCTCCGGCCACGTCGGCGGCGCCGGTATCGACGTGTTCGTCACCGAGCCCACCACCGAAAGCCCGCTGTTCGGTCTGCCGAACGTCGTCGTCACCCCGCACCTGGGCGCCTCGACCGCCGAGGCGCAGGACCGCGCGGGCACCGACGTCGCGAAGTCCGTGCTGCTCGCGCTGCGCGGCGACTTCGTGCCGGACGCGGTGAACGTCGCGGGCGGCGGCACGGTCGGAGAGCACGTCCGGCCGTACCTTTCGCTCACCCAGAAGCTCGGCACCCTGCTGACCGCGCTGAACCCGAAGGCCCCGGCCTCGGTCACCGTCGTGGTCAAGGGCGAGCTGTCCACCGAGGACGTCAGCGTGCTGCCGCTCGCGGCCGAACGCGGCGTGTTCTCCGGCGTCGTCGAGGACCAGGTCACCTTCGTGAACGCGCCGCGCGTGGCCGAAGAACTGGGTGTCCAGGTCGATCTGGTCACCGAGACCGAAAGCCCCAAGTTCCGCAGCCTGGTCACCGTCCGCGCGGTCCACGCCGACGGCACGACCCTTTCGGTGTCCGGTTCGGTGACCGGCAAGGACGAGGTCGAGAAGCTGGTCGAGGTCAACGGCCGCCACTTCGACCTGCGCGCCGAAGGCAACGTGCTGCTGCTCGAATACCCGGACCGCCCGGGCATCATGGGCCGTGTCGGCACGCTGCTCGGCGAGGCGGGCCTCAACATCGAGGCCGCGCAGATCAGCCAGACCACCGACGGCGCGGACGCGGTCATGCTGCTGCGCGTGGACCGTTCCGTCGACTCGCACCTGCTGGAGCCGATCGGCGCCACCGTGGGCGCGCACACCATTCGCGCGGTCAACTTCGGCTGACCTCCGAGTACATGAAGGCCCCCTTCCTTGCGCCTAGGTACAGGAAGGGGCCTTCATGTACTTTTTCGCAATTAGTCGACTAAATGCGGTCGTTGTGTGTGCGGGGTTCGCGGGATCGCAGAGCAAGATTCAATAACGGTGAAAAATGCCTACTGAAGTCGGGCTGGTCCCCGGATAGGTTCTTCCGGCGAGGCCGAACCATCGCGTCGTCAAGGGCACGGCGCGGCGCCGGGGCTCACCGTCGGGGGTGTGTTCGAGCGGTAGGCAGGTTCCGAGTCCAGGCCTCGAGTGAGGGCACGTACTCATGAACAGATCCCGCGTACCCCGATGGGCGATCCGCTCGTCGGCCGCGGTCTTCGCCGCGTTGCTCGTGACGTCCGTGACCGGGGCGTCCGCTGCCGCGCAGGATGTCCCTCTCGCGGACGGCGTCACGCCGGCGAAGATCGACCGTAACGGATTCCAGGGGAAGGTCGAGCCGAAGCTCAAGGCCGCCCAAGGCAAGATCACCGCCTTCGTCGAGCTGGCCAAGCAGCCCGCCGTCGACGCCTTCAACGCCGAGCAGAACAAGGGCGCGGGCAAGGAACAGGCGAAGAAGGCCGCGAAGAACGCGAAAGCCGACGCCGCCGCGACGGTGAACTCCGTCGTCGGGCAGCTCAAGGCCGCCGACGCCGGCACCCAGCTGGTCACGCAGACCGCCAACGCGGTCGCCGGCGCGGTCGTCACGGCCGACGCCGCGAAGATCCGCGAGCTGGCGAAGCGGCCGGACGTCGTCTCGGTCAAGAAGGTCGTGCCGAAGACCCGCACCAACTCCAGCGCGGTCCAGCTGACCAACACGCTCGCCTCCTGGCAGCAGACCGGCCGCTACGGCGACGGCATCCGCGTCGGCGTGATCGACGACGGCATCGACTACACCCACGCCACCTTCGGCGGGCCGGGCACGGCCGACGCGTACAAGGCGATCAACCGCGACCAGGCCACTCCGGCCTTCCCGACCGACAAGGTCGTCGGCGGTATCGACCTGGTCGGCGACGCCTACGACTCGGGCAGCGACGACCCGGCCCTCAACACCCCGAAGCCGGACCCCAACCCGATCTCGTGCGGCCACCACGGCACGCACGTCGCGGGCACGGTCGCCGGTTTCGGTGTGGACGAAGCGGGCAAGACCTTCACCGGTGACTACAAGAAGCTGAACAAGAAGAAGATCGAGGCGATGCAGATCGGCCCGGGCACCGCGCCCAAGGCCCTGCTGTACGCGATCAAGGTCTTCGGCTGCGACGGCTCGACCAACGTCACCTCGCAGGCGCTGGACTGGTCGCTCGACCCGGACGGTGACGGTGACTTCACCGACCACCTCGACGTGGTCAACCTTTCGCTGGGCGGCGACTTCGCCACCCCGGACGACCCGGACTCGCTGTTCGTGCGCAAGATCGCCGCGAACAACGTCGTCCCGGTGTTCTCCGCGGGCAACGGCGGAGACCTCAACGACGTCGGTGGCGCGCCGGGCAACACGCCCGAGGCGCTGACCGTCGCCAGCAGCCGTGACGCGTCCGTCCTGCGCGACGCCGTCGAAGCCGTCGCTCCCGACGGTGTGAAGGGTGCGAAGACCGGGCAGTTCAGCCAGAACTACGCGACCTACGACACGCTCGACGTCACCGCGCCGGTGGTCACGCTGTCGGCCGACAACGCCGCCGGGTGCAAGCCGTACTCCGAAGCCGACAAGGCCAAGGCCGCGGGCAAGATCGTGTTCCTCGAATGGGACGACAACGACGCGACCCGTGCCTGCGGTTCGGTCGTCCGCTCGAACCACGCGCAGGCGGCCGGTGCCAAGGGCGCGCTGTTCTCGTCCACCCTGGAGCACTTCTCGGCCGGGATCGCAGGCAACGCGGCCACGCCGACGTTCCAGCTGACCGGCAGCGCGACCGCCTCGGTCCGTCCCGCGGTGACCGCGGGCACGCTGCAGGTCCGGATGACCGGCAAGGGCCGCGTGTCCGTGCCGACGACCGACCAGTCCATTGTGGACACCCCGAGCTCGTTCACCTCGCGTGGCGGGCGAGGCCCGGCCGTCAAGCCGGACGTCGCGGCGCCCGGTGACTCGATCGCGTCCGCGCTGAGCGGAAGCGGTGCCGGTCGCCTGGTCATCTCCGGGACGTCGATGGCCGCTCCGCACACCTCGGGGATCACCGCCCTGATCCGTCAGGCGCACCCGGACTGGTCGGTCGAAGAGGTCAAGGCCTCGGTCATCAACACTGCCGGCCACGACATCCGCGACGCGTCGGGCCGGGTCTACGGGCCGCAGCGCGTGGGCAGCGGCCGGATCGACGCGAAGGCCGCGCTGGACAACCAGGTCCTGGCCTACGTCGTCGACAACCCCGGCTTCGTCTCGGTCAACTTCGGCGTCGTCGAAGCGGGCGGCCCGGTCACCCTGACCAAGACGGTCAAGGTGGTCAACAAGGGCATCAAGCCGGTCGAGTACTCGGTGGGCTACGAGGCCGTGAACGCGCTCCCCGGTGTCGAGTACACAGTGGACAAGCCGACCGTGAAGCTGAGCCCGCGCGGAATCGCGATGGTCAAGGTCACCCTGAAGATCGCCGACCCCAAGGCGCTCCGCAAGGTCATGGACCCGACCATGGCGGCGACGCAGGTCGGCCTCGCCCGTCAGTTCGTGGCGGACGCCTCCGGCCGGATCGCGTTCACCCCGAAGAGCGGTACGACCGTTCCGCTGCGGCTTTCGGTGTACTCCGCGCCGAAGCCCGTCTCGTCCATCAACACCCCGGGCAACGTCAACTTCGGCGCCGGCCAGAACCAGGCCGTGCTGAACCTGACCGGCAAGGGCGTGGACCAGGGCACCGGTCCGCAGCGGTACCGCTCGCTGATCAGCGTGCTCGAACTGCAGGCGGAATCCCCGCAGCTGCCCGAGTGCGACGGCGACGTCACCACCGACTGCACCCTGAACCAGACCGCCAAGGGCGCCGACCTGCGCTACATCGGCGCCGCGTCGACGGCTCCGCTGGCCAAGGCGCAGGGTGAGCCGGAGAACGCGATGCTGGCCTTCGGTCTCACCACCTGGAGCGACCTGGCCAACCTGGGCAGCAACACCTCGCCGTTCGTGGACATCGACACCACGGGCGACGGGCAGCCGGACTTCGAGACCTATGTGACCAAGGTGACGTCCACGGACGTCCTCGTGGCGGTCACCGTGGCACTGAAGCCGGGCTTCCCGCAGGTGGACATCCAGCCGATCAACGGCCAGCTCGGCGACGTCGACACGAACGTGTACGACACCAACGTCGTCGTGCTGCCGGTGAGCATCGCGGCACTGGGCATCGACCCGAACGCCGCGTCGCACAAGATCAGCTACACGGTCGGGACCTCCGGGTTCTACGCGGCGCCGGGTGCGGATTCGTCGACGATCGACTACGTCGGTACGCCGCTTTCGTTCGACGCCTTGGCTCCCGCGTACAGCGTCCAGGGCGGCGGCGACTCCGCGCTGGGCTACGTCGCGAAGCCGGGCACGGCGCTGGTGGTCAACCGCAACGCGGCCGCGCAGGACACCGTGCTGGGCCTGCTGGCGATCGAGCACCACAACGCCTCGGGCAACCGGGCGAACGTGGTGAAGATCCAGACGAACGCCGGTGGCGGCAACTCCGGTGTCGACCGGCCGGGTAACGGCGGACGGCACACCGGACGTCAGCCGATCGGTGTGGGCTGACGCGGTAGTGCGGTAATCCGCGTTCGATGAGGTGAGGGACGCCCTGGCGGCATGCTTTCCGCCAGGGCGTCCCTTCTTGTTTTCACCCTTTCGGCTGTCTCGCTCTGTGGGAGATTCCGGCATAAGGGTGGTGCGGCTACGGCTACCGGGCTACGGCCGGTAACCTTCCGCTGCTGGCGTTTTCTTGCGGATGGGCCATCCGGACTGCCGGTGGCCTGGTCTACGGAGGTGTGTGGATGCGGCTCGCGGTGATCCCAGGAGACGGGATCGGGCCCGAAGTGGTCTCCGAGGCGCTCAAGGTGCTCGGTGAGGTCGTACCGACTGCGGAGATCACGAACTACGACCTCGGCGCCGCCCGGTGGCACTCCACCGGCGAGCTGCTCCCGGAGTCGGTACTCGGTGAACTCCGTCAGCACGACGCGATCCTGCTGGGCGCGGTGGGCGACCCGACGGTGCCGAGCGGCATCCTGGAGCGCGGGCTGTTGCTGCGCCTCCGGTTCGAGCTCGACCACCACGTGAACCTGCGCCCCGCCCGGTTGTACCCGGGAGTGCGCGGACCGCTCGCGGAGGCGGGCGAGATCGACATGGTCGTCGTGCGTGAAGGCACCGAAGGCCCGTACGCGGGCAACGGTGGCCTGCTGCGCAAGGACACCGAGAACGAGATCGCGACGGAGGTCAGCGTCAACACGGCGTTCGGCGTCCGGCGCGTGGTGACCGACGCGTTCAACCGGGCAGAGGCGCGGCCCCGCAAGCACCTGACGCTCCTGCACAAGACGAACGTGCTGGAGTACGCGGGTTCGCTGTGGTCGCGGATCGTCGAAGAGGTCTCGCTGGAGCACCCGGAGGTGACCGTCGCGTACTCCCATGTGGACGCCGCGACCATCCACCTGGTGACCGACCCGTCCCGGTTCGACGTCGTGGTGACGGACAACCTGTTCGGCGACATCATCACCGACCTGGCGGCGGCCGTGACCGGCGGCATCGGGCTGGCGGCGAGCGGGAACCTCGACATCACCCGGCGGAACCCGAGCATGTTCGAGCCGGTGCACGGCAGCGCCCCGGATATCGCGGGCCAGGGTCTCGCCGACCCGACCGCCGCGGTGCTTTCGGTCGCGTTGCTGCTGGACCACTTGGGTCAGAAGGAAGCGGCGCGGCGGATCGAGGCCTCGGTGGCCTTCGACCTCGCGACCCGCGACCAGGCGTCGCCAGGGGCGACGCACGCGATCGGTGACCGGCTGGCGGCGCTGGTGTCGTCGAACGTGCGCCCGGTCACTCAGTAGTTTCTTCGGGCTGAAGGGGCCCTTCGCCGCATCTCACGCGGTGAAGGGCCCCTTTGTCGCATCCGGAGGCCGTGGGTCCGCGTGTTGCGAAAGCCACTTTCGCAACCTTCAACGTTGCGAAAGAGGCTTTCGCAACGTCGGCGGCACGGGAGTGCGTCCCGGAGTGTGGAATCTTTCGCCCGGCCTGTGGACGCCCGCCGGACCGTGTGCCATGATGCGTCCGTGACCTCCTGCACCATCATTATCGCCGAGCGCGCCGGATAACAGCTCCACAAGAGCCCCCGGCGCGCAACCTCTCGCACCCATGCGGGAGGTTTTTTTGTTGCCTGAACACGTTTTGCCACCACCACGAGGAGTCCCCGTGACCCGCAAGGAGCCCGCCGATACGCCACTCGGCGACGCCTTCCACCTGTACGACACGACGTTGCGCGACGGTGCGCAGCGCGAGGGGATCTCCTACTCCGTCACGGACAAGCTGGCGGTGGCGAGGCTGCTCGACGATCTCGGGGTCGGGTTCATCGAAGGCGGATGGCCGGGCGCGCTGCCCAAGGACACGGAATTCTTCGCCCGAGCCGCTTCGGGCGAACTGAAACTGCGCCACGCCGCGCTCGTCGCGTTCGGCGCGACGCGGAAGGCGGGCACCAAGGCCGAGCAGGACCAGCAGGTGCGGGCCCTGCTCGATTCCCAGGCGCCGGTGATCACCCTGGTGGCCAAATCGGACTTACGCCACATCGAGCGCGCGTTGCGGGTCGATGTCGACGAGGCGTGCGAGATGGTGCGGGACACCGTCGCGTTCCTCGTCGGCGAAGGACGTCGCGTCTTCCTTGACGCGGAACACTTTTTCGACGGCTACGCGTTCTCCCCGGACACCGCGCTGAAGGTGCTCGACGCGGGAGTGAACGCGGGCGCCGACGTCGCCGTGCTGTGCGACACCAACGGCGGGCAGCTGCCGCTCGGCCTCGCGGAAACCGTCCGCGAGGTCAAGGAGAGGACCGGATTCCGGCTCGGAATCCATTGTCAGGACGACACTTCCTGCGCGGTGGCGAATTCCGTCGCCGCCGTGCAGGCCGGCGTGACGCACGTCCAGTGCACCGCCAATGGTTACGGCGAACGGGCGGGTAACGCCGATCTGTTCGCCGTGACGGGAAATCTGGTGACCAAGCTCGGTATGGAGGTGCTCCCGACCGGAGGCGCCGCCGAGCTCACCCGGGTCTCCCATGCCCTTGCCGAAATCGCGAACATCGCCCCCTACACCCACCAGGCTTACGTAGGGGCGTCGGCCTTCGCCCACAAGGCGGGACTGCACGCGAGCGCGATCAAGGTGGATCCGTTGCTGTACAACCACATCGATCCAGCTTCGGTCGGCAATGACATGCGGGTACTGGTCACCGAGATGGCCGGCAGGGCCAGCCTGGAGCTCAAGGGACGTGAGCTCGGGGTCGACCTTGCCGGCCAGCCCGAGGCGCTGACGAGCGCCGTCCGGAAGGTGAAGCGGCTCGAATCCGAAGGCTGGTCCTTCGAAGCCGCGGACGCTTCACTGGAACTGCTGCTGCGGCGGGAGGTCGACGGCCCGCAGAGCGACGTCCTCGACGAACCGCCGTTCGAACTCGAGTCGTACCGGGTCGTGCTGGACCACCGGTCCGGCGGCGAGGTCGTGTCCGAGGCGACGGTGAAGGTGCACGTCGCCGGGCAGCGCGTGATCGCGACCGCCGAGGGCAACGGTCCCGTGCACGCGCTCGACGCCGCCCTGCGCGAGGCGCTCAGCCCGCATCTGTCCTGGTTGGACAGTGTGGAGCTGGCCGACTACAAGGTGCGGATCCTGCCCGGCCATCCGGGTACCGACGCCGTCACGCGCGTGCTCGTCGAGACCAGCGACGGCGAACGGGAATGGACCACCGTCGGCGTGCACGGCAACATCGTCGAAGCGAGCTGGCTGGCGTTGTGCGACGCGCTCGTGCACAAGTCCCTCAGGGAGGGCCCGGCGTGAGGAGTCGTACAGTGGGGGAGTGCGTCTAGCCCGAATTGCTCATCCCGGTGGTGTCGCGTTCGCTTCGATCGAAGGGGACGGCGACGACGCCCAGGTACTGGAAATCGCCGAGCACCCCTTCGGCAACCCCAACTTCACCGGCAAGCGCTGGCCGCTCGCCGACGTCCGGCTGCTCGCGCCGATCCTGCCGTCGAAGGTGATCGCGGTCGGCCGGAACTACGCCAAGCACGCGGCCGAGTTCGGCAACGAGGTCCCGAAGGACCCGATGCTGTTCATCAAGCCGTCGACCACGGTGATCGGCCCGAACGCGCCCATCCGCCGTCCGCGTGGCGTCGGCCGCGTCGACTTCGAAGGCGAACTGGCGATCGTCATCGGCCAGCCGGTCAAGAACGTGCCTGCCGCCCGTGCGGCGAGCGCGATCCTCGGCTACACCGTGGCGAACGACGTCAGCGCGCGTGACCTGCAGAAGTCCGACGGCCAGTGGGGCAGGGCGAAGGGGTTCGACACCTTCTGCCCGCTGGGTCCGTGGATCGAGACGTCGCTCGACGCGGCCGACCTCGCGCTCAGGTCCGAGGTGGACGGTGTCCTCAAACAGGACGGCCGGACCTCGGACCTGGTGCACAAGATCCCCGAGCTGGTCGAGTTCGTGTCCGGTGTGATGACCCTGCTGCCCGGCGACGTCATCCTGACCGGCACGCCCGAGGGCGTCGGCCCGATCGAGGACGGCGAGTCGGTCTCGATCACGATCGAAGGCATCGGCACATTGACCAACCCGGTGCAGGACATCTGACCTCAAGTGCCATGAAAGGTCCTTTCCTTGCAAAATTTGCAAGGAAAGGACCTTTCATGGCGTTCGGGACCTAGCTCCCGGCCGGCTCCATCGCCCGCCGCGCGAAGGCAGGCGCGTGCTCGGGCCGCAGCCCCAGGCCCAGCAACCGGGCCGGGACGTAGGACAGCACGGGGAACCGGTCGAACAGCTTCACCATCACCTCGGGCGGACCGTCGCGCCTGCCCTCCATGACCGGTTTCATGACGTTCTTGTGCAGCATCCGTTGCAGCCCCTGCACCAGCATCGTCGGCGCGAGACGGCGCTTGCGGACCTTCGCCAGCTCCGCCACCGACGGCCTGCCCCGGCGCAGCGGCTCGGCGAGCAGGGTGGCGGCCGCGACCGCGTCCTGCACCGCGAGGTTGATGCCGACCCCGCCGACCGGCGACATCGCGTGCGCCGCGTCACCGATGCACAGCAGCCCGTCGACATGCCACTTCCGAAGCAGATTCATCTTGACGTCGAGGAATTTGACGTCGTCGGTCGTCTTCAGCTCGTCCACCCGGTCGGCCAGTTCGGGGAGGATCGCGGCCACGTTCTCCCGGAACGCTTCGATGCCCTTCTCGCGGAGGTCGCCGCCTTTGGGGCTGAGGTAGGCGATCTGGAAGTAGCCCTTGCGCGGCAGCGGAACGGCGAAGCGGCGATCCCGCATCTTCGGGGTCAGCATCCCCTCCTGCTCGCCGTCCCGCCGCGAGATCCGGAACCACCACGCGTCGAACGGGATGGCGTAGTCCTTCGTCGTCAGCCCGGCCTCGCGGCGGGCCAGCGACCAGCGCCCGTCGGCCGCGATCACCAGGTCGGCGCGTAGTTCGCCCGTCTTCCCGTCGGCCTCGCGGTAGCGGACCCCGCGCACCCCGCCCTGTTCGAAGATCAGCCCGGTCATCTCCGTGCTCTGCCG
The DNA here is from genome assembly GCF_042797905.1 of Amycolatopsis sp. NPDC057786. NCBI lineage: Bacteria > Bacillati > Actinomycetota > Actinomycetes > Pseudonocardiales > Pseudonocardiaceae > Amycolatopsis > Amycolatopsis sp. NPDC057786. The sequence continues at coordinate 49,626 of NZ_JBHVKW010000040.1, read as the reverse complement.
CAGCGTGAACGTGGGTTCCTTCGCGCCCGCGTCGGCGAGCAGGTCCAGGAAATCCCATTGCGGGACCATCGCGATGTACGGGTGCGCCACCTTCAGCCGGGTCAGGTCGGCCAGGCGCATCATCGTGCCGTCCTCGGCGGGGAAGCCGGCGTAGGAGATCTCGCTGTGCGGCAGGCTGAGGAATTTCTCCCCGAGGCCCAGTTCGTCGAGCAACGTCAACGTCGACGGGTGCACGGTGTCGCCGCGGAAGTCCCTCAGGAAGTCCTTGTGCTTCTCCAGCACGGTGACCTCGACCCCGGCCCTGGCCAGCAGCAATCCGGCGACGATGCCCGCGGGGCCACCGCCGACGACCACGCAGTTCGTGCGTTCGCTCATCCGTCCCACCCCTTCGAAACCCTTATTCATCACTTGTTGAATAAGTTCAGCATGCACCTGCCCGACCGGCGCGTCAAGCGCCATCCGGGCGGATACGCCGTTCGGGGTATGACCCGGGTCTCACCGGTCCGGGTGGCCGTGCCTACTGTCCAAAAAGGACGCTAAGCGGGACGGAAAAGTCCCGGAAGGACGGCGATCGCCGAAATGCCCTTGTGGACGGTCCGCGACTCGAAGCCGGGTAAGGATTTCGTTGTCGTCACAGGGTGTGCGCGCCGCGAATCGGCCCGTGTGCCGGTCGCCGGTATTTCACCCGCCCGCTCGTGTTAGCCGTTGTCCGGTAACTAAAACACGTCATCTCACCAACTGGGAGTAGAGTGCCCGCGCCGGAACAGACCAGCCTTAATCACCTCATCGGCAGAGTCGCGATCGCGCTGAGTGCCCTAGCCTCACTTGGTGGATTTCGCTCTCGTGCCCCGGACCCCGTCACGAACCACGCCGGACGCTCCGGAGGGAGCGCCGTGGGAGCCGCCGGAGTTACGGTTGGTATGCCTCGACATCGATGACACGCTGATCGACTGCACGGCGGCGATCCGGCTCAGCCTGAGCGCGCTCACCGGCCAGAACGACCTTTGGCCGCTTTGGGATCTCATCACCGAAGAGCATGTCGCGCTGGTGGTGGCGGGCGAAATCGATTACGCGATCATGCATCACAAGCGTACTGAATGTTTCCTGGCCGAGATCGGTATTCTGGCCGACGAAGACCAGGTCAAGGGCTTCGAAAGACGCCGTCGTGAAATTCTCACGCGTTCGTGGCAATTGTTCGAAGATGTCCTCCCGTGCCTGGAATGGTTGAGAGCTGCCGGTGTCTTCGTCGCGGCCGTGACGAACGCCTCCGGCGCGCATCAGCGCAAGAAGATCGCCGACCTCGGGCTCGCCCGGTTCTTCGATCACGTGGCCATCGCCGGTGAACTCGGAGTAGCCAAACCGGACCCGGCGATGTTCCACTCGGTCTGCCTCGGCCTGGGCTGCGACCCCGCCCAGGCGGTCCATGTCGGCGACAAACTCGACACCGACGCCATCGGCGCACGCGACGCCGGCCTGGGTGCCGTCTGGCTCGACCGGGACGGCATCGCCGAGCGCGCCCCGGCGGGTGTGCACACCATCTCCGGCCTCGACGAGCTGCCTGAGCTGCTCGTTTCCGAGTTCGCGAAGCTCGGCGTCCCCGCCCAGCGTGCTACGGAGACCCCCGCTTTCACGGTGCGGAACGGCGTGCTCTAGTATTCTTTCTCGTGCGGCACCGAGCCGGTCAAGGCCGGAACGGTACCTCACTGGGGTATGGTGTAATTGGCAGCACGACTGGTTCTGGTCCAGTTAGTCTAGGTTCGAGTCCTGGTACCCCAGCTGGAGAACTCTCCGGAGTGAAACACAGAGTGACCCCCCTGCGAAGGCGGGAAACCCGGTCTGGTAAGTTTCTCCGCAGCAACACAGCAGGTGAACAACTGAAAATCTCCTTCTGAAGGAGAAAATTCCTAGCCCCCGTCGTCTAGCGGCCTAGGACGCCGGCCTCTCACGCCGGTAGCGTGGGTTCGAATCCCATCGGGGGTACTTCACGAAAAGCGCCGATCATTCGATCGGCGCTTTTCGCTGTTTCAGGAGTCGACGTCTCTGAAGCAGGATCTTGCCGGCGAATTGTGGCCTGAGACACTCTCGGTCTTTCAGTGTGCTCGCGCGGCTGTGTCGTCCACAGTGGTCAGGCCGGCTTTCCGGAATGGACGTACGGTCAGCGAAAGATCGTCATGGGGCGTTCTCGGCGGTCTTGAGCTTGCGGGCCAGGCGTTCTGGCCTCGGCCAGCGGACTTTGGTGGCCCAGCCGAGTTTTTCGAAGATCCGGATGACGCGGGCGGAGATGTCGATCTGGCCGCGGCGTACGCCGTGACGGGCGCAGGTGGGGTCGGCGTGGTGGGAGTTGTGCCAGGACTCGCCCATAGACAGGATCGCCAGTGGCCAGAAGTTCGCCGACTTGTCCCGCGAGGTGAAGGGCCGGTCGCCGATCATGTGGCAGATCGAGTTCACCGACCAGGTCACGTGGTGCAGGAGCGCGACGCGTACGAGGCCTGCCCAGAAGAACGCGGTCGCCGCACCCCACCAGGAGAGGGTGATCAGCCCGCCCGCCAGCGCGGGCAGGAGCAGCGACACGGCGGTCAACGCGGGGAACCACCGGTCGACGCGCCGGATGCCGGGGTCGGCGAGCAGCTCGGGCGCGAACCGTTTGGCGTTGGTCTGTTCGCGTTCGAACAGCCACCCCATGTGCGCGTACCAGAATCCCTTGACGAGTGCCCGTGCCGAGGTGCCGAATCGCCAGGGAGAGTGCGGGTCGCCGTCGCGGTCGGCGTAGGCGTGGTGGCGGCGGTGATCCGCGACCCAGGCGATGATTGGGCCCTGCAAGGCCATGCTGCCGGCGACCGCGAGTGCGATCCGCAGTCCGCGAGTGGCGGTGAACGCGCCGTGGGTGAAGTAGCGATGGAATCCGATGGTCACGCCGAGGCTGGTCAGTGCGTAGAAGAACGCGGCCAGCGCGATATCGATCCACCCCAGGCCCCAGCCCCACGCGAGGGGGACCGTGGCGGCCAGCGCCACGGCTGGCACGATGGCGAACAGTTTGACCAGGAAGATCTGACTCCGGGTTTTGTTGCCTGCCAGTAAGGGTTCCGGCGCCGACTGCTGCCGGGCGGCGTGGTCTGTGCGGTTGTGGACTGGCGTACTCACGGGTCTCTGCCTCCGGGATGACGAACTCGGGTGCTCAACCGGCGGGGCCCTCTCCTCGGTCGGATACCCCGGCGATGCCGCGGCAAACACGGCGATCGCGCGGGTCAGCCGGGCGACGGTTCCGGCCGGTGGGGACGGCGAAGCGGTGCGCCGACGGCGTGCAAGTGGCGCAGGATCCGGGCGTAGGAGGCCACGAGACCGCAGTGGCTGTAGGAGATGCCGCGTCGACGGCAGAAATCCCGCACGAGTGGTTGTGCCCGGCGCAGGTTGGGACGCGGCATGCTGGGGAACAGATGGTGCTCGATCTGGTAGTTCAACCCGCCCAGCAGTTCGTCCACCCAGCGGCCGCCGAGGATGTTGCGGGACGTGAGCACCTGCTTGCGCAGGTAGTCCAGTCGTTCGTCCTTGCCGAGGATGGGCATGCCCTTGTGGTTGGGGGCGAACGAACAGCCCAGGTACACGCCCATCAATCCCTGGTGCACGAGGATGAACAGGGCCGCTTTGAGCGGGGACAGCACGAGGAACACCGCACTGAGGTAGACCACCAGGTGGGTGGCGAGCAGGATCGCTTCCAGCCACGTGGCTTTGACCTCGCGCCGCAGGACGGCCTGAACGCTCGCGATGCGCAACATCACGGCCTCGCCCAGCAGCAGCGGGAAGAACAGAAGCGCCTGATATTTGGCCATCCACCGCAGCAGGCCGCGTTTGGTCCTGGCCTGCTCATCGCTGAACGCGAGCGCGGGGATCTCGATGTCGGGGTCCTCGTCCTCGTGGTTCGGGTTGGCGTGATGCCGATTGTGCTTGCCGACCCACCACTCGTAGCTGATCCCGGTGACCGCACCGTGCGCGTATCCCACGACGTCGTTGCGGCGCCGGGAACCGAAGATCTGCCGATGGCCCGCGTCGTGGCCGATGAACGCGAACTGCGTGAACACGACGGCGAACAGTGCCGCGGTGAGCAGCTGCCACCACGAGTCGCCCAGCAGCACGAACGCGACCCCGCCGCCGGCCAGTAACAGGGCGTTGGCCGCGATACGCGCCGCGTAGTAGCCGTAGCGCCGACGCAGCAACCCGGCGTCCTTGATCCAGCGGGCGAGCTCCACGAAGTCGGCACCGTCGCGAGGTTTCGAGGATTGTGTCGTTGGAACAGCTGATCCAGTCATGGTGAGGTTCTTCTCCCGTTGGAGCGTCCTACACGACCTGGGTTCCACCGCGGCACGGGCACAAACCCGCACGCGAACACCTCTGTCCGGACAGGCCGATGCCCCCCAACCGGGTCACGGTTGAAGGGCACCGGGATCTTGGTTTCTCCGTCAGCGTCTTCGCTGATCAGAGCACGATCTGGGCTGGTTCAGCCCTCAGGCGGCGCGAACGCCGGTGGCCTGTGGGCCCTTGGTGCCCTGCGAGACCTCGAATTCGACGCGCTGGTTCTCGTCGAGGCTACGGAAGCCGTGGCCGTCGATCTCCGAGTAGTGCACGAAGACGTCCGGGCCGTCTTCCTGGGAGAGGAAGCCGAAGCCCTTCTCGGCGTTGAACCACTTCACGATTCCCTGTGTCATAACTGATTTCCTTACTGGGACTTGACGGGTGCCGCACCGTGCGGCGCCCATGGCCGGGGTGTCAGATCGCGACTTCTCCAGCTTGTCCTGCAAGGAAAGAAAGAAGCGCTCGCAACATCGATTCCGCGAGCGTGATGAACACACGAACACAAAACTCTACGACCACCCTGTACAACCCGGCCGTCGTCCGATTCATTCCCGGACGGACCGTCGACGTCGGCTACGCGGTGGAGAGCACCTTTCGGGTGACGAGCCGGCTCATCCGGGCCATCAGCCTGCGCGGGCGGCGTGGCTGCAGATGCGCGCCGGCGAAGTTGCTCATCCCGGGCACGACGTAACCGCGGTTGCGGTCCAGGGCTTTCAGTGTTTTGGCGACCACGCGTTCCGGGGTGGTCATCCGGCCGTTGACCGCGGCCTTGCGGGTGCCGATCACGTCGAAGAAAGGTGTCTCCACCGGCCCGGGGCACAACGCCAGCACCTTGACCCCCCGGTCGCGGTACTCGCTCCAGAGGGCGAGGCTGAAGTTCAGTACGAAGGCCTTCCCCGCGCTGTAGACCGCGAAGTACGCGGCCGGCTGGAAGCCCGCCGTGGACGCGACGTTGACGACGGCGCCGCGCCCTCGCCGCAGCATCGCCGGCACCAGGGCGTGCGTCAGGTCGGTCGTCGCGACGACGTTGACCATCAGCTGGTCGTGGTCCCGCTGGGCCGGGATCTCTTCGAATCGGCCGCAGGTGCCGAAGCCCGCGTTGTTGATCAGCAGCTCCGTCTCCAGGCCACGCGCCGCCAGTTCTTCGGCGACCCGGGCCGCGGCGTCGGGTTCGGCCAGATCCTGCTTGATCACCTCGACCCGCACGTCGTGCCGCTCGCGAAGGGGGGCGGCGAGGTCGTTCATCGGTCCGGCCGAACGCGCCACGAGTGCCAGGTTCCGGCCGCGTGCCGCGAGCTGACGGGCGAACTCGGCGCCAAGGCCTGAGGAGGCGCCGGTGATGAGAGCGATTTCTGTCATGCGACGAACGGTAACGCTTATAGGCGCTATGTGCAACATACTGTTTCACTTAAGGTGTCAACTAGGTCAGGGTGTAGCATGACGTGATGGCGGAACAGACCCGAGAACAAGGACCGTTGCGAGCGGACGCGAAGCGCAACGCGCGCAATATCCTGGAAGCCGCCGAGCGGCTGCTCAGCGCCGATCCGGCGGCCACCATGGAGCAGATCGCCGAGGCCGCGGGGGTCGCGCGGACCACGATCCATCGCCGCTTCAGCAGCCGTGACGCGCTCATCTCGAGCATGGTGGAAGCGGCTTGGCGGCAGGTCGGCGACGCGGTGCGGGACGCCCGTCCCGCCACCGCCCCGCCACTGGTCGCCCTGCACCAGGCGACCGCCAACGTCCTGCGGGTGAAGTCGAGCTGGCCGTTCGCGCTCGGCCAGGCCGCGCTTGACGAATCGGCGGCGCGAATCCAGGACGAAGTCTTCGCCGCGTGCGATCTCGGGCTGCGGCGCGCGCAGGAGGCGGGCATCATCCGGCCCGACGCCGATCTGATCTGGGCTCGACGCGTCTACATCGCCATGATGGACGAGACGGTGCACGCCGCGGAGGCGGCGGACCCGGACGCGCTCGCCGACCGGATCGTGGACACGCTTCTGCATGGCGTGGGCGCGAAGCCGCGCTGAAGCCCCCGGGGCAGGGCACCGATGGTCACGCCGGGGTCGTGATCACGAAGGTGTAGTGGCCGTCGATGTCCTTGCGGACGTCGAGGATCTTGTCGGCGAGGCGGATCCGGGTTTCCCTGGCGAGGAACACCTGGGTGCTCGAGGTCGCTATCACGTCGTCCCCCGCGGCGGGGTGCGCGGCGACTTCGACGTCGAACGGGGAGTCGTTCTCGGGACGGTCGGTGAGGGTCAGGCGCAGGCCGCCCTCGGTCTGGACGTTCTGTGCCGCGGTCAGGTGGTCGATCGCTTCGGCCGCTGACTCGGTCATGGTGAACATGGTCGGTTCTTCTTCCTGCAGGCGGGATCCGGTTCATGACGGCGGTGAGCGGTCCTCGCCGCCGGGTCTGGTGGGTGAGGCGATGGCCGCCGAGCGTGAGGCGTGGATGACCAGGAGTTCGTGCAGCCGGGTGATCTGCAGTGGCCGCCAGACGGCGCGCGTGGAGGCGACGAGCCGGAGGTCGGTGTGTGGGACGGCTTGCCGGTGGGCGGTCAACAGGACGTCCAACCCGGCGGAGTTCAGGAACTGGACGAGACTCAAGTCCACGACCAGCCGCCGCGGCCGATGGCTCAGCGCCGACTCGATCGCTTGGCGGGCCATGGGTGCGGTGTGCAGGTCCAGATCACCGTCCACGATGAGCACCACTGTCCGGCCGAGTCGTTCCACGGTCACGGCCAACGGCGGAGAACGGTGCACGGGGGGTTCGCCTCCGCCGGTGGGGATTTCGACGACCGCGCGGACGACGCCGAGCTCCGTCCTGTTTCGCGGGGGCGTGCCGGGCGTCGTGCCCTCCGTTCGGGGACGTCGGGGACGGCGAAGATCGAGCGTTATGAGTTTCACGATCCGGCTCCAGACTGGCCGGCCACCGCTGAAGCTCGCCGCACGCGAGATCGGCGCGCGGCAAGGGGACAGATGCGACCGGTTGGCGGGCGATCGTCGTGAGGGCGGTGTCTGGGCACTCCGGCGCTTGTCTCGGCAGTCTACCGCGCGGAGAGGGGAAAGAGGCCGTTCCGGATCGGCCTCCTTGCCGGAGGTACCGGTCTCGCATCGCTGGGGCGGGTAGCGGGATCAGGGGGCTACGGTGGTGGGTGTCACCCGGAGTCGTCATGTCCAAGCCTCGACGGTGGGTGCGCCGATGAACGGCCGGACGGTGTCGGTCCCCGTACCGCCGTCAGGGTCCTTTGTGGACTGTTCGCGGCGTGGATCGTGCTGGTTTTCGGTGAGGCCGACCCCGTGAACGGGGTGGCCGGGTTCGACGGCCTGTGCACCCGGCCGACGCGAAGTTCCGTGTGCTGCTCGACAGCGGCCTCGCCGTGATCGTGTGGCTGGGCATCGGGTCACCGGCCGCGATGCTGATCCGCCGGTTCGCCCCGCCCGGCCAGGGGAGTCGTACTGACCCGGCGCTCCGGGGTGCAGGGGGCTATCGTCGAAGACAGCACATCGTCGCCTTCACGAGCAGGACGGCCATCGCCCGATGATCTGAAGGACCGCTCCGGACCCGGCGGCGCACGTTCGATGTCGTCACCGTGACGACCGAATGAGCCGACGAGCCGTCCGCGGCGCACGAGAGGCCTGCTCATGGCCGGTTCCCGGCACGAGCCGAACGTTCCCGACGACGCCCGCCTGGCGGTCCCACGCCTGGTGCGGACGGCCGCGGAGCTGGGGTGGCGGCTGCTCGTCATCGGCGCGACCCTGTATGTGCTCGGTCTGATCGTCGGCTACCTGGCCGCGGTGGTCGTGCCGGTGGCGATCGCCCTGCTGCTGGCCGCGATGCTCGCTCCCGCGGTGAGCTTCCTCGCCCGCCACCGGGTTCCCCGCGGCCTCGCCGTCGTGATGGTCCTGGTCGGCGGGCTCGCGGTGCTCGGCGGCCTGCTGACCTTCATGGTGCTCACGTTCGTCAACGGCCTCCCGGCTTTGCGGGTCCAGCTCACGACGAGCGTCGACGCCATCGCGAACTGGCTCACCACCGGCCCGCTCCAGCTCAGCGCCGCGCAACTCCGGGATTCGGTCAACGACCTGGTGACCACGCTGACCAATTCCCGGACCGGCTTGACCTCCGGCGCGCTGAGCACGGCGGCGACGGTGGGCGGGGTGCTGGCGCAGGCGCTGCTCGTGTTGTTCGTCTTGATCTTCCTGCTCGCGGACGGACCCGGGATCTGGGCGTTCCTGCTGCGCGCGGTGCCCGCCGCGACGCGGACCCGCGCCGACGTCGCCGGGCGACGGAGCCTGGCGGCGCTCGTCAGCTATGTGCGGGCGACGATCGCGGTCGCCACGGTGGACGCGGTCGGCATCGGTATCGGCATGGCCGTACTGGGTGTTCCGCTGGCCGTGCCCTTGTCGGCGCTGGTGTTCCTCGGCGCGTTCGTGCCGATCATCGGCTCGGTGGTGGCGGGCACGGTCGCGGTCCTGATCGCGCTGGTCGCCAACGGGCTCGTCCCGGCGCTGATCCTGCTCGGCGTCGTGCTCGTCGTCCAGCAACTGGAAAGCCATCTGCTGCAACCGTTCCTGCTCGGACGTGCGGTGAAGCTCCATCCGCTCGCCGTGGTGCTGGCCATCGCGACCGGGCTGCTCGTCGGCGGTATCGCCGGTGCCCTGCTGGCGGTTCCCCTGCTGGCGGTGATCAACGCCGCCATCCGGTCCTTGCGCAGCGAGGCCGACGAACACGTCGACCCGGCCGACGTCCACGCGAGCAGACCCGCGGAGTCCGGCCCACCCGAACCTGACCAAGGAGACGCCTCATGACCACGACGACCCGCGTGCTCGACCGAAGCCAGGTCGAGCTCATCGGCAAGGAACTGGATGCCCTGCGACAGCGTGTGGTGGCGGATCTCGGCGCGGAGGACGCCGACTACATCCGCCGGGTCGTCGTGGTGCAACGGCTCAGCGAGGTGTCGGGCCGGGTGCTGCTGTTCGCGGGGTGGTTCCCGCCGGCGTGGATCGCCGGTGTCGGCGCGCTGTCGTTGTCGAAGATCTTGGACAACATGGAGATCGGGCACAACGTCCTGCACGGTCAGTACGACTGGATGAAGGATCCGACGTTGAATTCGCGGACCTTCGAATGGGACATGGTCTGCCCGAGCGGACAGTGGCGCCGCTCGCACAACTTCATGCACCACACCTACACCAACATCCTCGACAAGGACCGCGACGTCGGCTACGGCATCATCCGGATCACCGAAGACCAGAAGTGGAATCCGTACTACCTCGGCAATCCGCTCTACGCGGCGGCGCAGGCGCTGTTCTTCGAGTACGGGATCATGCTGCACGACCTCGAAGCGGACCGGATCGTCCAGGGCCGCCGGTCATGGGCCGACGTCCGCCCGCTGCTCGGCCCGATGCTGCGCAAGGTGGGGCGGCAGGCGGGCAAGGACTACCTGATCTTCCCGGCGCTGACCGGCCCGCTGTTCCCGGTGACCCTGGCGGCGAACGTCAGCGCGAACCTGATCCGCAACCTGTGGGCCTTTTCGATCATCTTCTGCGGTCATTTCCCGGACGGCGCCGAGGTGTTCACCGAAGAGGAGAGTGAGAACGAGAGCAAGGGGCAGTGGTACCTGCGCCAGATGCTCGGCTCCGCGAACATCACCGGAAGCCCGCTCTTCCACCTGCTGTCCGGGAACCTCAGCCACCAGATCGAGCACCACCTGTTCCCGGACATCCCCTCCCGCCGCTACCCGCGGATCGCGGCCGAGGTGCGGCAGATCTGCGAGAAGCACGGTCTGCCCTACAACACCGGATCCCTGTCGAAACAGCTCGGCTCGGTCATTCGCAAGATCTTCCGCCTCGCCTTGCCATGACCGACCGGCTTCTCGCGCTTCTCGGTGATGTCGACGGCGGTCTCGACCTGGTCCGGCGCATCTGCGAACTGTGCGTCACCGAATTGGCCGTCTCCGGTGCCGGGATGAGCGTGATGACCGGCGCTTTGGCCGACGGCACCCAGATCCTGGTGCACTCCACCGGAGAGGCGGGGAAGCACCTGGAAGATCTGCAGCTGACGGTGGGTGAGGGGCCGAGCGTGGACGCGTACGTTTCGGGCGAGGCGGTACTGGTGCCGGATCTCGACGCCGAGCAGGACCGGTGGCCCGCCTACGCGCCAGGGGCGGCGGGACTCGGTGTGGCGGCGGTGTTCTCGTTCCCGTTACAGGTCGGCGCCGCGCGTCTGGGCGTGCTGGACCTGTACCGCACCACCGCGGGCCCGCTCAGCGCGGCACGGCTTTCCGGCGCACTGACCTTGGCGGAGGCGGGGACGGTGGCCCTGCTGGACGATGCCGACGCGGCACAGGGCGCGAGGTTGCTGGGACAAGGCGAACTGCACAGCGTGGTTCATCAGGCCACCGGCATCGTGACCGTTCAACTCGACGTGAGTCTTCAAGAAGCCCTCATCAGGATTCGCGCGTACGCCTATGCCCATCACCTGTCGCTGAACGAGGTCGGCGGGCGCATCGTGAGGCGCGAACTGGTTCTCGGGACGGGAGAATGAAATCATGACAGGAAAACCACAGGAAATCGCGTCCGATGGCACCGCGGCGGCCGTGGGACGGGAAAGGCTGCTCGCGCGCACCTTCGTCGAACTCGCCGACACCCTGGTGACCGAATTCGACGTAGCTGATTTCTTGCGCACCCTCGTCGAACAATGCGTGCGGCTGATGGAGGTGTCCGCCGCCGGCGTCGTACTGGTCGATTCCCAGGGCAGGCTCCGGATGGCCGCCGCCTCCTCCGAACGGGCCGGGCTACTGGAAACCTTGGCGGTACAGACCGAAGACGGGCCGTGCATCGACTGCCTTCGCGGTGGCAGCCCGGTGCGCAGCACCGATCTCCGTGAGGACGCCGTCCGCTGGCCCCGGTTCGCGGCCGCGGCGGCGTCGGCCGGATTCCGCGCCGCGGAGGCCGTCCCGATGTGGTTGCGCCGGATGGTCATCGGCAGCCTCACCCTGCTCCACACCGAACCCGTGCGGGAAGACGCCGATCGCACCGCGCTCAGCCAGGCACTCGCCGACGTCGCCACCATCGGGCTGCTGCAGCAACGCGCCATCGTCCGCAGCGAACTCCTCACCGAGCAGCTGCAGACCGCGCTGAACAGCCGGGTGATCATCGAACAGGCGAAGGGGGTCCTGTCCGCACGCAGCCATGATCCGGACATGGAAACCGCCTTCACCGCCCTGCGCGGCTACGCCCGCGGCCACCACCTGCGCTTGGCGGATCTGGCCCGTGAGGTCGCCGACGGCACCGCGGACATCGACGCGATCCTCGCTTACGCCTCGCGGTCACGCTCCTGACGCGGGCGGGACCGGGGAGTGCCGCAGCGCGCGGTTGTGCCGCGGTTCGGTGCGCGTCTTCGCGTGGTCGACCTGGCGGATCATGTCGGTGCGGACCTCGTTGAGCGTGACCGGCAGGTCCGGCGCCGAGGAACCGGCCACCAGATGCAGGCCGGGAAAGCGATGGAGCCTGCATTCGAGAGTGAGCTGCTGTCCCGCCCCGTGCCGGTCCTTGACGCTGATTTCGAGGTCGACCTGTCCTTCACTGAAGGAACGCAGCCTGGAACCGAGCGCGGCCAGGCGTTCGGCGACCCACTCGTGTTCGGAGGCGGAGAATCCGGCACCGAGGTGGAGCCGTTCGGTGATCAGGCCGAGGTCTTTCCGATCGGCGGTCATGTCGTCTTCTTCCGGTTGCCCGCAAATGATTGCGGGATACGCTCGACTCTACGCCGTTCGCGTCGCGGCCCGTTTTTCCCGTGTACCATGGAAATACCGAGAGTATTCCGCGCGTCGGAGAACGACCGATGTCATTTTCGGCTCTTCATTACGCCGGCCTTCCCGGCCGGAGACCGGACCCGGATATGCGCGCCGACTTCCTCCCCCGCGATGCGGGTGAACGGCTCAGCCTCAAGCCCCGCAACTCGGAGAGCGGGTTCGTCGACGGTGCCTGGTGGCCCCGGTCCCGTGACCTGACGGCCGAAGTGCCCGAACTCGCCATCGCGCTCAACGGCCCGATCGGCCCGGTGTGGCGGGTGGCGTTCCCGCCGTCCGCATGGGGGGTCACGGTTCGCGAGCTGATCTGCCATGGTCGGCTGGTCAAACTCGAGGGAATCGGCTCGCAGAACGTCCATGTCGTGCATGTGACCGGAGGGAACATGCGGCGGGTCACTCTCGTCGTGATACCCCCGGAGGCGGATCCGGTGGCTGCCGGGCGGGTGCTGGCCTTGGCCTCCGAGCAGAACAACGTGGCTTGCCCGGAGACACTTCTCGACGGGTCCGGCATGCCGCTCGCCCTGGAGAACGCCCTCTCCTGCTGGGAATCCGAAGGCGGTCGTGGCGACGTCGCCGGAGCGGGCCGGTGAGTTTCCGGAGGTCACCGGACGGCAGGCCCATCGTCGAACGAAGCCAAAGCATGAGGAGTGAAAATGCCGGTCGGCACGGACAGGTCCATCGTCGCTGGGATCGACGGGTCACGGTCCGCCGGGACCGCCGCGCTATGGGCGTCGGACGAGGCCGTGAAACGCGGGCTGCCCTTGCGGCTCGTCCACGTGTTCACGATCCCGGTCGTGAAGATGCCGGGGGTGATCCCCTCGTTCGAAGGGGTCCGTGAAGGTTTCGAGAGCCGCGGCCGAGCATGGATTTCCGAGGCGAAGGAAGCCGTGCTCGCCAGACACGCGGATCTCCTCGTCGAGACCGCGCTCCGCGAGTGGAACCCCGCGGCCGCCCTGATCCAGGAGTCGGCGAGGGCAACGGCGGTCGTGCTCGGATCGCGGGGACTCGGCGGTTTCACCGGGATGCTGGTGGGCTCCACCGCGGTCGCGCTCGCCCATCACGGCCATTGCCCGATCGTCGTGGCCAGGGATCGGCGACCGGACGATGCCGCGCCCCAGGCGGGGCCGGTAGTCGTTGGCACGGACGGTTCGCCGGTGAGCGAGGCGGCCCTCGGGTTCGCGTTCGACGAAGCGAGGTTGTGGAACGCTCGCCTGACCGTCGTCCGGACTTGGTCGGAACTGGTCGACCACGGCGCGATCCGGCCACATTTCCTCGCCGTCGATCCGGCCGGGATCGAGGCCGCCGACAGGAAGTCGACCGAGGAGCAGGTGGCTCCTTGGCGGGAGAAGTACCCGGAGGTTCCGGTCGAGATCGTCGTCCGCAAGGGAAGGCCTGTCCGCGTGTTGCTCGAAATCGGTGCGGGGGCGCGGCTTCTCGTCGTCGGCAGCCGGGGGCGCGGTGGATTCGAGGGCATGCTCCTCGGATCGACCAGCCAGGCGCTGATCGCCTACGCCGAATGTCCCGTCGCCGTCGTCCGTGGAGAGCACCCCGACGCGGAACGGTGAACCGGCAAGGCTCCGGAATCCTCGCCCACGTACGGGTGACCCGCCACCGTTTGCCTTGCCAGGCCTGGTGAAAGGGCGAAGGCTCGAACGAGTCGAGGGTGTTGGTCGATCCGGTGCCCTCAGCTACGCGGCACCGGGCAGTGACCCCAGACCCCCGGTCATCCACACCACCTCGCAGGTCCGAGGCAGCAGTCCCGGACCCTTTCCCAGGTGGAAGGTTGATCATGAGATCGACAGCACGTACCAGCACGGCGGTCCGGGCGGGCCGGGCATTGACCGGTGTGGGCACCGCGGCGGGTTTCGCTCTTCTGGTGCCCGCGCAGGCGTGGGCGCTCCCGCCGGGCTGCACCCAGATCGGCGCCAACTTCACCTGTACCGCGGGGATTCCCGGCGGTCAGGTGCTGAACGGCACCGCGGGGAACAACGTCATCACCATCACCGGCGGTGCCGTGAACGGCACCGTGAACGGTCTTGCCGGTAACGACACGATCAGGGTCACCGGTGTCGCCGGTGTCGCGGGCACCAACGGCCCGCCAGGTGCCAACGGCACCGCGGGTACCCCTGCGGGAGACGCGGGCGGCAACGGCGGAGCGGGAAACGTCGGCGGTGCCGGTGTGGGGAGCACCGGCGTCATCGACGGCGGCGCCGGCACCGACGGCATCACCGTCACCGGTGGCGCCGGCGGTAACGGCGGTAATGGCGGCCAGGGCGGCGTGGGATTCGCCGGCGGTGCGGGCGGTGCCGGCGGTAACGGTGGCGTCGGCGGTACCGGCAACGCCGGGAACGTCACCGGTGGCGCGGGCAGCGACACCGCGACCTTCACCGCGGGCAGGGGCGGAAACGGCGGTCTCGGCGGTCTGGGTGGAAACAGTGGCCTCGTGGCCGGTGGCGCGGGCGCCGGAGGTATCGGTGGCGCGGGTGCGGCCGGTGGCGTCGGGAACTCCGGAACCTTCACCGGTGATCTCGGCGATCCCGGTCTCGACGCCGTCACCGCCAACGGTGGTGCCGGTGGTGTCGGCGGTGCCGGTGGCGCGGGTGGTGCCGGGAATACCGGGACCATCACCGGTGGTGCCGGTATCGACACGCTGAAGGCCAACGGCGGGCTCGGTGGCAACGGCGGTGCCGGTGGCAAGGGCGGCAACGGTTCCGCCGCCGTCCAGCCTGGCGGCGCCGGTGGTGTCGGCGGCGCGGGTGGTGCCGGCGAGATCGGGAACTCCGGAACTCTCACGGGCGGAACCGGTGTCGACCTCATCGCCGCGACCGGTGGCAAGGGCGGTAACGGCGCCGGCGGCGGCAACGGAGGCACGGGCTGCAGTGGTCCTGGCGGTCCTGGTGGCATCGGCGGTGCCGCGGGGGCCGGCGGCCTCGGGAACTCCGGAACCATCGACGACGGGGCGGACACCATCGCCACGCCGTCCGGGACCGGCGGCCTCGCGGGCGGTAACGGTATCGCCGGAGTCACGAACGGTGGCATCTGCACCTGCTGACCCGCGGTCCCCGACGTGCGGCGGCGCCAACTCCGGTAGCGCCGCCGTGCTCGGCCTCGCCGGGAATTTCAGTCCGAAGCGGACGCGATAACGTGGCGCTGACACGTTCGGGTCGACTCGTGGACGTATCACGGCTCCGCTCGTAGCGGCCGAAGGGTGAGCCTCCGAGGAGGACTCTTCGATGGCTTCAAGGTGGGCAGGAGGCCTTCGTGACGAAGTTCCGGACTGGCCAAGGGAGCGGACCGTGCCCTGGAGTGTCCACAAGGGACACTTCCGAGCGGTGAAATGCCTGATTTATGATTAAGTGCGCGGTTTTGGCTGGGAGTCGTGGGGGGGGGGTGTGGTTTTTTTTGGGGAAAACCCCCCCCCACCCACGGCCCCGCCGCGCCCCCCCCCCCCCCCCCCCCCCCCACGGGGCGCGGTCACCCCCCCCCCCCCCCC
>NZ_JBHVKW010000040.1:0-33971 GCF_042797905.1 Amycolatopsis sp. NPDC057786 | reverse complement strand
TGGGCGCGGTGTGGCCTGGGAGTCTTGCGGGGCTATACTGGGTTCTAGCCCGAAACGCCACTCACGACCAGGGCCGAAGGCTCCCATCGCCGCATCAGACGCGACGAAGGGAGCCTTCATCCCGCCGCGACCCCGCCCACGAGCACGACACGTTCGACTTACCCCTCGATAGAACCCTCAGTACCACTCGCGACCCCTGCGCAAAGTGCCCGAAATGAACACTGCCACCCCGGCTGGCGTCCCTTGTGGACGGTCAAGGGCACGCCACTTTCGCCTTGCCATCGGCCGGGTCAGGAGTCGCTGGATCTAGCATTGCTAGACAATCTAGCGGCGCTAGTGCTAGCGTCGTGGGACACCTAGCAATGCTAGATTTCTGGAGGGGTAGTCATGCTCAACGCACTCGAGATCGTCACGACCGTGGTCGTCGGCGTGATGGTGGGGGTGGAGTTCGCCGTCGCCTTCGTCGTCAACGCGATCCTCAACGCCCTCCCCGAGGACAGCATGGTGCGCGGCCGTGCCCACGGTGGCCGGATGCTCGGCGCCGTCATGCCGGTCTGGTACATCGGTTCGCTGGTTCTCGTCGCGGTCTGGGCCGTCGCCGCCTGGCAGGACCCCGCCGCCGGACTCGTCGTCACCGCCGGCGCGCTGCTGGTCGTCAGCGTGGTCATGTCGCTCCTGCTGCTCGTCCCGATCAACAACCGCGGCAAGACGTGGACCACCGAGAATCGGCCGGCCGACTGGAAGGAGCAGATGAACCGCTGGGACCGTTTCCACTACGTCCGTGTCGCTGTCATCATCGCCGCCTTCGCCCTGCTGGTGGCCGCACTCGGCTGAGGGGTAACGGCGGACTGGCGTGTTCGTGGGCCGGGCCGCGAGCCCCTTCCCCAGTACATGAAGGCCCCCTTCCTTGCGCCTAGGTACAGGAAGGGGGCCTTCATGTACTGGGGGGCGAGCAACGGCGGCGGTGAACCCCCGGACTCGGCAATCACCACGCCACCTGCCTAGTCGAGCAAGCCGGCTTTTTCGAGCAGGGCGAGATCCGGCGGCACCAGGGTCGTGGACTGCAGGAGTTCGCCGATCAGGTTGGTGTTCAGCACATTGCCCACCGGATCGCCGACCTCTTCCTTGGTGAGGCCGGGCACGCCTGCCTCGACGAGCCGCTGGCGGACCCCGGCCACCAGGTGCTCGGCCTTCTTGGGCCCCCACTTCCGATCCGGTTCCAGCTCGGCCAGCTGCTCGGCGACCCGGCGCCAGCTCAGCGGCTGGGGGTAGGCCTCCTGGCGGAGGAATCGTTGCGCCAGCGCGGCGAGCACGGTGCGCTCCGCCATGGTCAGCCGCCAGACGCGCGGTGGTTTCGTGACCTCCGTGGTGAGGGACGACGGGGCAGGCGAATCGGTCCCCGCGACGTAAAGCTCCAGCAGATGTTCTCGCCCGCTGGAGGTGCGGACGAACACCGCGGTGTAGCCGTCGGAAAGCGGGGCCGGTTCATCGCCGTCGAAGAGGAGCCGAGAGCCGGGTAGCCGCAGCGGAAGCCTGCCTTCGTTGCGCACGCACCATGCGCCGCCATCGTGAATGATCGTCCCCTGGTGACGGCTGATCTGGCGGTCGTCCTCGCCGAGGCAGACGTGCATGTCGTCCCGATTGCGGCCGAACAGGAGCTTCCGGCCTTCGTCCGCGGGCATCGACGACCGGCCGGACAAGGTCGAGGCGAAGATCGTCCCCGGCGCCGCGGGCGGGACACCCTGGGCGAGGCTGGGATGACAGCAGTCGAACGTGGTCATGGCAATCTCCTCGCCACTTCGCCGGCCAAGGTCGTGGCCGGGGCGCAGAGCCGTTCCGAAGGCCCGTCCCCGTTCACGACGATCAGCACGGATTCCAGCATCGGGATGTTGTCGATATCGGTGTACGGGCGATAGGCGACCGTCGAGCGGCACGTTCCCGGCCCGTAGTCGTCGGCGAGGGTCCGGATCTCCCGGCCGGCCTGGGTGGTGCGCGGGCCGTCCTCGTCGTCGAGGGGATGTCCCCGGTCGAAGATCACCCGGACCCGGCCGGCGGGGCCCTCGTAGCCGCAGCTCCATCGGCCGAAGAACGGCCGCGGCGGGCCGGGGACCTCGGGCGCCGCGGGATCGAGCAGGGCGCAAGCGTCCACTTCGGCCAAGGAGCGGGCGGGGAACTTCGCTTTCCGGAGTGGAGGTCCGTTGCGGGACAACGCTTTTGTCGCCGAATCGGTGGCGATGTCGGCGACCGCGCACAGGTCGACCGGGGCACCGGGGTCGTCGTCGGCGGTGACCGAGACGAGATAGCCGTCGGGAACGAGGATCAACCGGGTGCAGCTGTCGTCCTGGAGAAGGCCGGCGACGACGTCGAAGTTCCCGACGCGTTTCAGTTCGCCTTCCGGCGGATTCCCGGGGTGGTTCTTCAGTTCCACTTTGACGTCGGTGAAAGACCCGCCGTCGCGGTGGAGGAGCACGTCGCAACGGTTGAAGTTGCCGTAATCGGGCTCGAGTTCGGGGGTGCCGTACGAGCGGAGCGTGGCCGTGTCGGTCAACCGGCAGGGATCGAGGGCGCGGGCGTCGAAGGGCGCCGGCGCGGGCGCCGCCGGAGCCGTCGGCGTGCTCGCCGAGAGCGTTCCGACCGCGACGGCCGCGATCCCCGCCGCCGCGCCGATCGGACGCCGGAAGCGGTGGACCGCACCGCGCCGCTCGGGCGTCCTGCCTGTCGTGCCGCCCGAGCAGGCCGCGAGGGCCGCGCCCGCTTCGGCGGCGGACGGGCGGAGTGCCGGGTCCGGGTCGAGCATCCGCGCGAGCGGATCGGCCAGCCGGTCCGCGGCGCGGGACACCGGGATGTCACCGTCCGCGGCACGCCGGACCTTCGCGAGCGGGGTCTCTCCGGCGAACATCGGTGCCCCTTCGAGGGCGGCGTAGAGCGTCGCACCGAGGGAGAACACGTCGGAGGCGGCGGTGGGCGGGTCACCGCGCGCGACTTCGGGAGCGAGATAGCCGGGGGTGCCCGCGTACAGCGCCGCGTCGGTCAAGGTCTCGTCCGCCGCGACGGACCGGGAGATGCCGAAATCGGTCAGTTTCGCCCGCCCGTCCTCAGCGATCAGGACGTTGCCCGGTTTCAGATCGCGATGGAGGATCTTCCGCTCGTGCACGGCGGCGAGCGCCGACGCCAGCTGGACACCGATCTCCGCGACCCTCGCTTCGGGCAGCGCGCGTTCGCTCAGGACGGCGGCGAGGGTCTGTGAGGGGACGTACTCCTGGATCAGCCACAGCTCGTCGTGATCGCTGACGATTTCGTGACAGACGACGACATGCGGATGGTCGACCGAAGCGGCCAGGCGTGCCTCGCGGCGCAGCTTGCGGCCGGCTCCGGAGGCGCTCATCTTCGCCTGTTTGGCCGCGACCGTCCGGCCCGTCCGCTCGTCGACCGCTCGCCAGACCACGCCCTCCCCGCCGACGCCGACGCGCTCGATCAGCCGGTAGCGATCCGCGATCCGGCGGCGGGCCGGTTCGCGGTCTCGGCGTGAGAACGTCATGTCGGACCATCCGTGGTCGTGAGCCGGAGAAGTACCCGCACGGGCACCGAGCGTAGCGTGGCCCGGCTCCGTCCCAGTAGGTGATGGCGCTTCGGTTCGGGAACCCTCCCGAATCACTCGGCTACCGTCCGTGCCGTGATCAAGGGCACACGGGGGAGGACGGCCTGGCGGGCCCGGCTACCGGTCGTGACGATCGTCGTGGTTTCGATGGCGGTTCTGACGACCGCGGTCACCGGCGCGGCGAAACCGCCGCCGGGGATCCAGGAGATCCCCGGCGGCCACTGGGTCTACAACTCCCTGCTCCAGTCGGCTTTCCACATCGACGGCGGGACGGCGGGGATCGACGCGCAGGTCGCGGTGCCCGGTGACCAGGGAAGCCAGGTCGTGCAGGGGGACACCAGCGGCTACGTCGTGGGCGGCAAGCGGATCACCCCGTTCGGCAAGTCGGACCTGACCGCCGGGCCGCCGGGGGTGTCACCCTCTGGCGAGGTCCCGGTCGGCGTGGAGACCGCGGGCGGCCCGTACCTGGTGTACCGGCAGTCCGGTCAGATCATCCGGCTCGGCGATCCGCCCGCGCCGATCTCCGCCGGAGGGCCGGTCGGCGATCCGGTCGCCACCGCGGAGGGGACGCTGTGGCTGCCGCGTATCGCGTCGAGCCTGCTCTGCCGGCTGGACCGTGGCACCGAAAAGGTGTCCTGCCCGGTCACGCTCCCCGCCGGACACTTCGGTGCGCTGACCTTGGTGGGGGACAAGCTGTATTTCGTCGACACCTCCGACGGTGCCGTGCGTGCCGTCGAATCCGGTGGTCTCGGCGGTCCGGTGCCGATGGGCGTCGGCGCGAGCGCCGACCTCCGGACGGCGGCCAACGACGTGGCCGGTCGCGTGGCCGTGCTCGACCCGGCGCGGAGCCTGCTGCATCTGGTCGACCCCGATCCCGGGCCGCGGCGGCCGATCACCGTGCTACTCCCGCCCGGTCAGTACGACACACCGGTCGCGGCGGGCTCGGTGGTCGTCGTGGTCAACCGCACGTCGGGCCGGTTGTTCACCTACGACGCCGACGGCAGGCAGACGGACGACAAGCCGCTCCCCGCCGACGGCGGCACGGCACGGGTCGTCCGCGGCGAGGATTCGCACGTCTACGTCGACGGCGGCCAAGGCACCCACGTCCTCGTCGTCGCCAAGAACGGCAAGGTCACCGACGTTCCCGTGGTCCCGCCCGCGGAGAAGAAGGATCAACCGGCCCCGGCACAGCCCGCCCCGGGACAGCGGCAGGTGGCGCCGCCCGCCGAGCGACGTGGCGAGGACGGGCGTCCCGGCCAGGACACCGCTTCCGGTTCCGATCGGCCCGGCCCCTCGAAGCCGAATCCGCCGCCGGTCACCCCGCCCGCCGTCCCGGCCAGCCCGCCCGGTGCGCCGCCCGGGGTCTCGGCGACGGGTGAGGCGGGCGCGGTGACGGTCTCGTGGTCGGCCGCTCCGGCCAACCGGGCGAACGTGACGTCGTACCGGATCAGCTGGGCGGGTGGTTCCCGCACGGTGGACGGCGGCACTCGCCGGGTCAGGATCACCGGGCTGGCGAACGGAACGCGCTACACGTTCACCGTCGTCGCGGTCAACAAGGCGGGCACCGGACCGGGCGCTTCGGCGTCGGCGACCACAGGAACGTCTGCCGCGGCAGCGCCGGCGTTGACCGCGAGCCATCGCAACGGTGCCGCGGTGCTGTCCTGGACGCGACCGGACCTCGGTGGCGGGGAACTGGTGCACTATCTCGTCACCGGTACCGGTTTCGCGCAGCAGACGGTCACGGGCGCCACAGCGAACTACTCCGGCCTGACCGCCGGGAATTCCTACACCTTCACGGTTCGTGCGGTGACCAGGACGCCCGACGGGCAGACGCGGAACGGGCAGACGGCCAGCCGGACGATCACCGTCCCCGCGCCGACGATCACCATCAGCCGCGGCCGCGACACCTCCAGCGAGAACTGTCACGAGCCGGACTGTGCCCAAGTCAACGTGACGATGAAGGGCTTCGCGCCGGGCACGCGGTACGGGATCCGGCTCAGCTCGTCGAGCAATTCCGAAGTGGAGACCGAATACACCACGACCGACGCCGACGGCTCGGCGACCTACAACGAACTCAACTACGACGTGCCCGGCCAGACCATCTGGGTCAGCGTCCAGACCCCGGACGGCCGGATCACCTCCAACAGGATCAGGTGGACTTAGCTCGATGACTCGCTTTCTCCCGCCCGGTGTGGTGTACGAACTCATCGCGGAGAACATCGACAGTGTGCTGCGCGGTAAGGAAAAGGTGGTCCGGCTCGCGGTCACCGCGTTGTTCGCCGAGGGGCATCTGCTCGTGGAGGACGTTCCCGGTGTCGGCAAGACGACACTGGCCCGCTGCCTGGCCAGGAGCGTCGGCGGGTCGTGGAACCGCATCCAGTTCACCCCCGACCTGCTGCCCGGCGACATCACCGGCGTCCCCGTCTACCACCAGAAGGACGAACGCTTCGAGTTCCATCCCGGCGGGGTGTTCGCGAACGTCGTCGTCGCGGACGAGATCAACCGTGGCACCCCGAAAACGCAGTCGGCCCTGCTCGAGGTGATGGCCGAGCGGACCGTCACCGTCGACGCCGTCCGGCACGAGGTACCGCGGCCGTTCCTGGTCGTCGCGACGCAGAACCCGATCGAGATGGCCGGGACCTACCGGCTGCCCGAAGCGCAGCTGGACCGGTTCCTGATGCGGCTGGACGTCGGCTACCCGGACCTCTCCTCGGAGGTCAAGGTGATCATGGGCGACTGCGCGGGCGTCGGCCCGGACGACCTGGCGCCGGTGGTCGACATCGAGACGGTGCGGGGGACGATCGGGCAGGTCCGGACCGTCCACGTCGAACCCGCGCTCTGCGAGTACGCCGCCCGGCTCGCGGGCGCGACCCGTGAGCACGCCGCCTTGCGGTACGGGGCCAGCCCGCGGGGGAGCATCGCGCTGATCCGCGCCGGGCAGGCGTACGCCGCGACCGACGGCCGGACGTTCGTCACCGTGGACGACGTCAAGGAGATCGCGCAGGCCGTTCTCGCGCACCGGCTGATCCTCACCGCCGACGCCGAGCTGAACGGCCGCGACCCCGGCGGTGTGGTGGACGAGGTCCTCGACGCGACGCCGGCCCCGGTGAGCGTGGGGCCGCGGGCCTGATGATCCGGCTGACCAGACGCGGTGCCGGCGTTCTCGCCGCGACCGCGGGGCTGTTTATCCTCGGCCACTGGGCCGGCTATCCGTTCTTCCTCGCGATTTCGGGCGCCGGGGCGGGCGCGCTGATCGCGGCGATCGTCGCGACCGGACGGCGTCCCCGTGTCGTGGTGTCCCGCGAGGTCTATCCGGACCGGGTGGAGCGGGGCAGGCCCGCCGTCGCCACGCTTCGGGTGCGCAACCCGGCCAGGCGGCGGCACGGCGCCTTCACCGCGGGGGACCGGGTCGGTGCCGAGACGCGGAGGGTCGACATCCGCGCGCTGGCGCCCAACGCGGAAACCGCGCACCGCTACGAACTGCCCACCGAGCGGCGTGGACGGCACCAGGTCGGCCCGCTGGTCCTAGAGCGGGCGGATCCCTTCGGGCTCGGGTACCGGCGGCTGACCACGGGCGAGACCGCGACGCTGTGGGTCCATCCGCGGGTGCACCTGATGTCCCCGCCCGGCGGCGGGCGGCCGCGGCACCACCACGAGGGGGCCGCCGTGGACGAACGGCTGCGCGGTTCCGAAGACCTGCGTGAGGTCCGCGAATACGCGCACGGCGACGAAATCCGGCATCTGCACTGGAAGGCGACGGCGAGGACCGGTTCGCTGATGGTGCGCGACTACGTCGATCCCCACCAGCCGAGGTTCACCGTGCTGCTGGACTCCCGGTTGCGGGGGCCCCGGTTGGAAGACGCCGTCGACGCGGCGGCGTCGCTGGCCGGTGCGGCGGCTCGCGCGGACCGGCCGACGCGGCTGGTCACCTCCGGTGGTCTCGACGTGGACACCGGTGGCGGATCGCGGGCGGTGCGTCCGCTGCTGGACGCCTTGTGCGTGCTCGAGCCGTCGTCCGGTCCGGCACTGGTTCCGGAGGGGCTGAGCCGCTCCGGGGTCGGCGGGCTGGCCGTGGTGACCGCCGGTGGCAGGCCGGCCGATCGGGCAGCGGTGGCGGCGCTGCGTGAGCGGTACTCGCCGTTGATCGTCTTCGTGCTCGGCGACGCCGAGACGTTCGGAGGGATCCCCGGTGCGGTGGTGCTCCCGGTCTCCGACGCCGCCGACGCGGCCCGGCGATGGAACGCGCTCGGCTTATGAATCCACAGTGGACACAACGGCTCACGGCCGCCCTGCTGCTGCTCGCCACCGGACTTCCCGGCCTGCTCTTCGCGCCGGTGTTCGGCGTGGGCTCGCTGCTGCTCCCGCTCGTCACGGTCCTTCTCGTCTGCTTCGCCGTCACCGAACTCTCGCTGCGGATGGCCGCGCTGCGTCCGTGGCGGCCGATCCTGACGCTCGTGCTGGGCTTGCTCGCGCTGGGAGAGCTGGAATTCGGGCCTGGTCTCCCGGACGCGGCGATGCTGCGGGGGCTGCTCGACGGTGTCACCCGGTCCTGGCAGCTGACGCTCCAGTCGACCTGGCCCGCGCGGGCGGACGCGGAGCTGTTCCTGTTCGTCCCGCTCGCGGTGCTGTTCGCCTCGGTGCTCGCGATCGAACTGTCGCGCCTGCCCGCGGTGGCGCTGCTGCCGGGATTGGCCGTCGCCGGGTTGAGCCAGGCCTACGTGGCGCTGTCCGGGCCGGTGGCCACCGCCGCCGGGCTGGCCTACGTCGTCGTCGCCGGCGCGCTGCTCGCCGTGACCCGGCGGCGGGAGAGCAGGCTCGTCCTCGTGCTGCCCGCCGTGGTGCTCGCGGTCGCGGCCTCGGCCGGGCTCACCGCCGTCGATCAGGGAAACCGGCCGTCGCTGGCGCTCGAACACGACGCCGCTCCGGTGCCGCCGCTGCGGGTGGACAATCCGCTCGACCAGGTCGCGGACCGGCTGACCCGCCCTGGCGAACCGGTTTTCGGGTACTCCGGGACGGCAGGCACCGATCGCTGGCGGATCGCCGTCCTCACCGACTTCGACGGCGTCAGCTGGCGGGCGAACGGCGACTATCTCCGGCTCGGCGCGTCGCTCGGGACGGCGACCCGGCACGCGCGGATCACGGTCCCGGCGGGCGGCGGCCCGTGGCTGCCCAGCCAGGCTCTCCCGGCCACGGTCTCCGGGGCCGATCCGCTGGTCGATCCCGCGAGCGGCACCCTCCTGCTGCCGGGACGGCGGGGACCGGTGGAGTACGAACTCGGCTGGCGTGAACCGGCGGTGGCGCCGGAGACGTTGCTGGACGCGGGAATCGACGCGTCGGCGGTGTCCGGCGGGGTCGGGCAGGTGCCGCCCGGCGTCGCCGAACTGGCCAGGACCGCCACCGGTGGGCTGCGCCCGTCGTTCCGGGCCGCGCTGGTACTGGAGCGCTATCTCGCCGAGAACTACCGGCAGGCGACCGGTCCGGTACTGCCGACCGGGAGCGGCTGGGCGCAGTTGAGCGGTTTCCTGTTCACGACTCGCGCGGGTACCAGCGAGCAGTTCGCCACCGCCTACGTGGCGCTGGCGAGGCTGATCGGTATTCCCGCTCGTGTCGCGGTGGGATTCCGTGCCCCGCAGGGAGGTCCAGGTCCGGTCACAGTCCACAATGGAGACTCCTTCGCCTGGCCGGAGGTGGCCGTCGCCGGTGTCGGCTGGGTGCCGCTCGATCCGGCCGGGAACGCGTCCCGTGGCACCGCCGCGGCGGCAGGCGCGCTGGCGGGCGCCACCGCCCGGGCTCGCGAGGACCTCCCGCCATCGCAGCGATTACGCGATCCGGAGGTCCCGGCGGACGAGCATGCCGCCACCGGGCCGTCCGAGCCCGAAACGCCGTGGATAGGGTCTTTGCTCACCTGGCTCGGTATCGGCGTGGTGTCGGCGCTCGTCCTCGTCGTCGTGGCGATACCGGGGCGGCGGGCCGTCCGGACCGCC
The DNA here is from genome assembly GCF_042797905.1 of Amycolatopsis sp. NPDC057786. Lineage (NCBI taxonomy): Bacteria > Bacillati > Actinomycetota > Actinomycetes > Pseudonocardiales > Pseudonocardiaceae > Amycolatopsis > Amycolatopsis sp. NPDC057786. The sequence continues at coordinate 24,389 of NZ_JBHVKW010000040.1, read as the reverse complement.
CGACGGCGCCGCCGCACCGGCTCGGCGGCGGTGGTCGCGGCCTGGCTGGAGGCGAGGGACGTCCTGCGCGCGCACGACATCGTCGTGTCCCGCGGTGCCACGGCACGCGAACTCGCCCGCCGCCTGCCGTCCACAGTGGACAATTCGGTCGCGGAAGGACTGGAATGGCTCGCTCGTCAGGTGGACATCACGCTGTGGTCGCCGTACGGCGCCGACGACCGGACGGCCGCGCAGGCGTGGACGGCGGTCCGGGCGATCCGGAAAGGATTCACGAAAGCCTCGTTCCAGGCCCGGCTTCGGGCCGCGTTCGACCTCGGAAGCCTGCGGAAACCGGGACTCGTGACCGAATGACCGGATACCTCTTCGGCGAGCCCCTCGGTATCGGGCCGTTCGCGACCGTCTATCCCGCGATCTGCGCGGGGATCCCGGTCGCGATGAAGGTCTTCCCTGGGCGGCTCGATCGCGCGACCTTGTCGGCGGTGGACCGCGATCGCGATCGGTTGCGGGCGGTGGCATCCGCGCTGCCGGTCGACGCCGTCGAGCAGCTGCCCGACGGGCGGCACGCGCTCCGGATGGAACGCTGCACGCATTCCCTCGCCGCGCTGCTGGGCCAGGTGGGAAGACTTTCCACGGCCGACGCCGTCGTACTCGGCCACACCGTCGCGACCTGTCTCGCCACCGCCCACGCGGCCGGTGTCGTGCACGGCGGCGTCCATCCCGCGAACGTGCTGTTCCGCACGACCGGCGAACCGGTCCTCGCCGATTTCGGGGTCGCCCTGCGGCAGGCGTTCCCGCGGGACCCGATGCGGTCGCCCGAATACCTGGCGCCGGAGACCCTGCGCACCGAGACGTACGACGAGCGGACCGATCTGTACGGCCTGGGAATGGTGCTGTACCTGGCACTGACCGGCGACCACCCGCAGCCAGGCAGGCTCGGGGAGCCGATGGGCGAGCGGCTGCTGAGGCTGCTGCGCACCCCGGTGCCGCCGATCGACCGGCCCGGTGTACCGGTCATCCTGTCGGCGATGGTGAGCAGGTTGCTCGCCCCGGATCCGGCACACCGTCCGCCGGACGCGGCGTGGGTCGCCGACCGGCTCGCCGAAATGTTCCCCCGCCCCGCCGAACCGGACGCCGTTCCGCCGCCGTCGGTCGAGCGCGAAGACGCCGAGCCCGTCCGCCCGGCCCGGACGCGCCGTGGCGTCGTGTTCGGCGCGGCGGCGACGGTGGCCGTCCTCGGCGCGGCGGCCGCGGTCGTGTTCGGCGACCGGCGGCCGGATCCCGTCCCCACGACCCCGGCCGCCATCCCGGAGCCGGAACCGGTGGTGGCGGACCTCAAGCTGGAGCTCGCCGAGCCGACCGACCGGGGAAACCAGGTCATGCTCGCGTGGACCAGCAGTTCGGACGTCGTCGACTACGCGGTGATCGTCGCCCCCGAAAACGAACCCAACCGGACGGTGCTGGCCGGGCGGGCGCACGCGATCACCATTCCGGTCGATCCGGTGCGCCGGTACTGCTTCGAGGTGCAGGCGACCGACAGCCGGGTCATCCACACGAGCCCGCCGAAGCCGATCCGGGGAGCCGTTTGCCGTCCATGACGCTTCCCGTCGCCGGACGAGGAGATCACCGGTCGGCGGCGGCGTGTTCCACGGCGGCGATGAAGGCCGTCAGCCGGGGGTTCTCCGTATCGGCGCGCCAGACGAGGCCGTACCGGATCGGCGGGGCGTCGCTGATGGGCAGGTAGGTGATGTCGGGCCGGAAGTAGTACCGGCGGGCGTCGCCGCCGGCGATGCCGACCCCTCTGCCCGCGGCGACCAGCGACATCGCGTCCTGCCAGTACCGGACGCTGTGGGTGTGGCGGATCGGCCTGCCCTGGGGCGTGCGGTGCGGGAAGAAGTGCTCGCGCTGGTAGATCGGCATCAGCTCCCCGAACACGATGATCTCCTCGCCCGCCAGATCCTCCAGCGTGATCGCGGCACGTTCGGCGAAGCGGTGCCGGGTGGAGACCGCCAGGAAACGCTCCTGGGCGATCAACGGCGCGGACGTCCGCAGATCCGGCTCGGACACGACGAACGTGTCGGGGTACTCGGCGCAGAGGTCCTCACCCGCCAGGTTCAGCAACTCGGCGCACCAGGGCCCGGAGAACCCTGCGCGCAACGGTTTCCCGCGTCCCTGCGCCGCCTCGCGGGCGGTATCGGCAGCACCAACGTGGCGGCTTCCATCGCCTCGCTGTCCGGCGCCCGGCCGGAGGAGTCAGGTCTGGTGTCGGGGCTCAACAACGCCACCTTCCAGGTCGGTGCGGCACTGGGCGTGGCGATCACCTCCTCGGTGGCCTTCGCGGTGACCGGCGGCTCCACCGACAAGGCGGCCCTCACCGACGGCTTCAGCGCCGCGTTCCTCGCCTGCGCGGTCTTCGCCGCGATCGGCCTGGTGACCGCGCTTCTCCTGCTGCTCCAGCGGAAGAGCGCGGCATGATCCGCGGTCCGTCACTGGGGGCGGCCCCGGTGACGGACCGCACAGGGCCCCGCGTTGACCTCGAGCCGGGTCGAGGTCCGACGATGGGGCCATGACTCTCGAAGCAGACGAAATGCTCTTGTTCCGGAACACCATGCGGATCACCGACGGCCATCTGGAGGAATTCACCGCCGCCGTCCGGGAAGCCATCGATTTCGTGGAGCGGAACGCGCCGCAGGTCATGGTGCAGACGTTCGTGGACGCCGAGCGCATGCTCGCCTACAGCTACCAGATGTACGCCGATTCGGACGCGGTCCTCGAACACTGGCGGATCTCCGAGAACCACATCAACGCCGTGTCGGCGCACTGCACGGTGGTGGACTTCCAGGTGCACGGCTCGCCGGACGAACGAGTGCTGGCGGGGATGCGCGGCATGATCGACGACGGCACCGCTGTCGTCACCCCGCGGATCGCGGGTTTCGTGCGCGCTGGTCGATGACCTCCGCAGACGCGGCCATTCCGCCGACACTGCTGAGCGCGGTCGTGGCGATCGGCCGCCAAGCCGGGCTGCCGGTCTCGGCCTGGTTCTCCGGGACCGGGCTCGAGCCAGGGCTCCTCGACGACGTCGATGTCCGCGTGTCGCTGGACCAAGCCAGGACGGTGCTCCGCAGGGCCGTCGCGGCGATGCCCGACCGGGCCATCGGTATCGAGGTCGGAGCCCGCGACGCGTTGCTGTCCTTCGGCTTCGTCGGTGTGGCGATGAGATCGTCCGCGACCGTCGGCGACGCGTTCGGTGTCCTCGCCGAACTGCACCGGGCTTCCGGCAGCCTCGCCGACTTCACCGCGGAGGGGCTGGACGGGGACGAGATCGAACTGTATCTCCGGGAGCGCTGGCCGGACCCCGTCCTGCTTCCGTTCCTCGCCGAGGAGGCGTTCGCCAGCACCATCGCGTTCCTGCGCTCCGTCCTCGGTGAGACCTGGACACCCACCCGGGTGTACCTCTCCTACCGTCCGCCTGCCCATGCCGCCCGGTACCAGCGGTTCTTCCGTTGCCCGGTCCACTTCGCCGCCGACGCCGACCGCCTCGTGCTCGGTTCCGACGTCCTGCGAGTGCCGATCCCCACGCATCACGAACCGACGCTGCGGACGGCGCTCGCGGTGTGCGGGAGCCTGATCTCGCCGGAGCGGACCAGGCCCGGAGTCGTGGCCGCGGTGGAGGCGCTGCTGACCGCGCACCTCCACCGCCCGCTCACCATGGCCGACATCGCCGCGCAGATGCACATCAGCGAACGCACGTTGCGACGGCAGCTCGCCGAGGCGGGCGAGGGGTTCGCCGCCCTCCGCGATCGCGTGCGCGAGCGGCACGCGACCGCGTTGCTCAGGAACTCCACCCTGGCGATCTCGGCCGTGGCCGCCGAAGTCGGCTTCAGTGATGGACGCGAGTTCCGCCGTGCTTATCGGCGTTGGACCGGCCGGACGCCCCTCGCCGTTCGCACGGAGGCCTGACTCAGCTCGCGGGCAGCGCGGTGGCGCCGTCCGCCAGGCGCGTGCGGGCACGGTGGTTTCGTTTCTCGACGGGTACGGCCTTCGTCGCTTTGGGCAGCCCCATGGCAGGCGTCCCGACGAACATGCTTTCGGCACGCTCGACGACGAAGGTCTCGTGCCAGACTCCCACCGCCTCGGGGTGTTTCCGCGCCATCGCGTTGAACCTCGTCCACGCCGGCCGGTGGCTCAGCGACCCGGCGGACGCGTAGGCGTAGAGCTTCTCGGCCGAGGACCAGTACTGCACGGCGAACGGACCTCTGCGGTTGAACAGGAACTCGTAGCCGAGCAGTCCCGAGTCCGGGTCGTCGGCGAGCTCGCGCATCATCGCCGGCATGGCGAAGAAGACCGGCAGACACAGATCGGGCCGCCACCACTTGTTGAACGTCATGCCGATGTGGAACACCACCAGCTCCCCGTCGTACTGATGCGTGGTCCTGCCCGGGGTGATCTTCATCGTTCCTCCTTCGCCGTCACTGCCTTCCGGTGACCAGTTCACAGCCCGGGAGGGGTTCGGGCGGAGGGCATCGACGGCCACCAAGGGGGGCGAACCGGACACGTTCCGCTTCGGCCCGGTCATCGAGGCCGCGCAGGGGTGAGAGGCCTTTGTGGACAGTGGAGCCGGAGCGTGTCGCGAAAGCCACCTTCGCGACGTCTGATGTCCCGAAAGGGGCTTTCGCGACACCTGGGTGCGGAGGCCGTCAACAGGACTTACCGACAGTGCTCCGGGGAAATCCGTGCCGCGGCGGCGCTCGCTCCTCCGGCTCACCGGATCGAAAGCGCACAGCGATGCACTTGCTGTTGCACGCGATGCGTGCATAATGGCGAAGGGGTCCTGCCCGAGACGAACCCGGTGTGAAGCCGGGAGGGGAGCGAAGAGATGAGTGACGAGATCGCCGCCGAACTGCGACCGCGGGAGCCGGACTTCTCGACGATCACGGCCGACGAGCTGATCGCCTACCGGGAGGCGGAAAACCGGGCCCGGGCGTCCAAAGCGGCCCGGGCGTTCCTCGGGGAACCGGACGAAGGCGCGTTGATCGACTGGCGGGAGATCGCGTTGCCCGGCCGCGATCTGCCGGTCCGGGTGTACCGCCCGGCCGTCGGCGGCGACGTCGCGCTGCCGCTCGTGGTCCACGTCCACGGAGGCTGCTTCGTCGGTACCGCGGTGCAATGCGACTGGCCCAACAGCCGTCTCGCCGCGCGGCTGCCCGCGGTGGTCGTTTCGGTCGAGCACCGCCTTGTCTCTCCGGAAATCCCGCTCCCGCTCGCGGCCGACGACGGCTGGGACACGCTGGTGCACGTGGTCCGTCACGCCGCCGAGTGGGGTGTCGACCCCGACCGGGTGGCCGTGGTCGGCGAGAGCTTCGGAGGGTTGATCAGCGCGCTGACCGCCATCCGGTCCAGGGAAAGCGGGCCGCGGCTCACGGCACAGGTGCTGGTCAATCCGGCGGTCGACGTGACCGACTCGATGTTCGACCATCCCTCGATCACCGAGTACGCCTACAGCCCGACCCGGGCACTGCCGCAACTCCAGCTCGTCCAACGGCTTTCGGTCCCGCCGGGGGTCGACGCCCGCGCTTGGTCACCCGTTCGTGTCGACGACCTGAGCGGACTCGCGCCCGCGCTCGTGGTGGTGCCGACCCGGGACGCGCTCGCGGATCACGGTCGCCGTTACGCGGAACGGCTGCGCGAGGCCGGGACCGAGGTGCGGCTTTCCGAATATCCGGGAGCGCGGCACGGATTCCTCACGCTGCCCGGGGTGGAGCCGCAGGCCGGGGCCGCTCAGGCGGAGATATCCGAGTTCCTGCGCGAGGCGTTCGCTTCGGCCTCGATCTGATCGAGGTGCGCGGCGAGGATGTCCGCGTAGGCGTCCCGGCGGTCGGCGCCGAGCGGGAGGATCTCGCGGGCGAAACGGGCCACCGCGGGGAACTGTTCCGGGTCGGCGCCGAGGACGGCGACCCGGAACGATTCCATGCCGTGCTCGCGATCTTCCGCGGCGAGGGTGCCGATGCCGCCGTCGGAGGCGATCAGCGCGGTCACGAGGACCGCGAGCCGGTGGCAGTGGGCGGGAATGCGCTCATCGGGCAGGCCGGATGAGCGCAAAGCCTGGAGCAGCGCTTCCAGGACGGCGCGCGATCCGGTGCCGCCCGACGCGAACCGCCCCCAGACGGTGGCGATCTGGGGCTGCCGGGCGAAGACGTCGCGGAGCCGGAACGCGATGTCGGTGACGCACTGTTTCCAGTCGCCTTCGGGTTCGTAGCCCTCGATGGCGGTGAGGAGGGCGCGGTCGGCGACGGCGCGCAGGAGTTCGGCCTTGTTCCGGAAATGCCGGTACAGACTCGAGGAATCGGTGCCGAGCACCGCCGCGAGCTTCCGCACGCTGAACGCCTCCGCGTCACCGCCCGCCAGGAGTTTTCCTGCCGCGTCGAGGATGTCGTCGCTGGACCAGCGCCGTCGACCTGTCATCACCGGTACTTCTTCCTGTAGCCGTCAGTGGCACAGTTTACGATCGCACGCGCCGGGTGCAATGGCGATGTCACGTGATCGAGTGGACGACACGACCGCGGCCGGGTCCCTTGTGGACAGTCACGACCCGTCGAGGATCCGTTCGACGAAGGCGACGGCCGCCAGCAGCTTCCGGTCTTCGCCGACGGCGCCGTCGAGGGCGAGTCCGGCGGGCAGGCCGTCGCGGTCGCGCCCCATCGGGACGGTCACTCCAGGGAAACCCGCGATGCTGCCGGGCTGGCAGTTGCGGATGAAGGTCGCGAAGGTCGGGACCGCGCGCCCGCGGTGGACGAACTTCTCGACGGCCGAGAAATCCCGTGCTGTCGCGGGGGTGGTGGGGAAGGCCAGCGCGTCGATTCCGCTGTCGGTGAAGATCTTCGCGTAGGCGTCACGCAGGGCGGACCGGGTGGCGAGCGCCGCCTCGTAGACGGACGGCTCGACACCCGGCACGACCGCCTCGGCGAAGATCGCCCGGACGTCGGGCGCGGCGACCTCGGCGACGAGGCGCTCGAACGAGACCGCGGGCACGTATTCGGCGAGGTAGGACCGGAGTGCGACGCCCGCTTCGTGGATCACCAGCGGCATTCCCTGGTCGGCGACGAGTTCGGCGAGGGGTGTGTCGTCGATGGGCACGAGGACGACGCCTGCCGCACGCAGCCGGGAGAGCGCGGCGTCCCACAGCTCCTCGACCTCCTCGGAAAGGTCGCCGGTCAGGAATTCGTGCGGTACACCCAGCCGGAGCTGTGAGCTCTCGATCAGCGGTTCCGGCTCTTCTCCCGCGAGCACCGCGTCGAGAAGAGCGAGGTCGGCGACCGTGCGGGCGATCGGCCCGGCCGTATCCCTGGTGGTGCTCAACGGGGTCATACCGCCGGACGGGTAGCGGCCCGAGGTCGGCCGGAAACCGCAAACCCCGTTGAGCGCGGCGGGAACCCGCACCGAACCCCCGGTGTCGGTGGCCAGCCCCGCCGGGACGATGCCCGCCGCGACGGCGACCGCGGTCCCGCCGCTGCTGCCCCCGGCGAACCGGGACGGGTCGACGGCGTTGCGCACCGGGCCCAGCGGGGTCGTGTCGCAGGTGATGCCGAACGCGAGTTCGTGCATGGCCGCCTTGCCGATGACGACGGCGCCCGCGTCGACCAGTCGCCGGACCACCTCCGCGTGTTCGCGCGGAACGTGGTGTGCGAGCGCCGGGGTGCCCGCGGTGTTCGGCATCCCCGCGACGTGGATGTTGTCCTTGACCACCAACGGCATCCCGGTGAGCGGGCCGCTCGTCCCCGGTGTGCCGTCGTCCGCCGCGAGATGGCTGATCGCGTTGAGGTGCCGGGCTTCTTCCGCGCGCGAGCGGCTTTCCGAAGCGCTCCAAGGTCCACTCACGCTCGCCAGCTTAGCGTGACAAGGACCACAGTTACTGAAAAAGACAATCATTTTCATTAAGCTGCGGCGCGTCACCTTCCCACGAGAAAGGTCGATCGTTCATGAGCTCCGGTCCCTCGCTGCACATTCTCACGCGCTCGGATCTGCACAACCTCGAACTCACCCCGGACGAGGCGATCACCATGGTCGAAGACGGCTACCTCGCCTACGCGTCCGGCGCCTCGCGGAACCCGGCGAAGCTGATGGTGCCGATGCCGGATCCCGCGCGGGACGCCGTCGCGTACTCGATGCTCGGCTACGACGGCTCGCTCGAACAGGCCGCCTTCAAGACGAGCTACCGCCAGGGCAGCACGTCGGCCGAGAAGTACTACACGACGATCACCCTCTACGACGACACCACCGGTCTGCCGTTCGCGCTCATGGACTGCCACCGCGTCGGCGCCACCCGCACGCCCGCCAGCACCGCGCTGATCGCACGGTCCTGCGCCCAGCCCGGCGCGCGATCCGCGCTCATGGTCGGCACCGGCGCGCAGGGGATCCGGACGCTTCCGTACCTGCTCACCGCGCTGCCGGAGCTGGAGCGGATCCGGTTGTTCGGCACGCATCCCGACGGCCTGCGCGACAGCGTCGCCGCGGTGAAGGCGCGGTTCCCGGACCGTGAGGTCGAGCTCGTCGACGACGTCGAGGCCGCGGCGCGCGAGTCCGACATCGTGGTCGCGGCGTCGGGCCGCGCGGCCCACCCGAAGATCCGGCTCGGCTGGCTGCCCCCGGGCGGGCTGCTGATCTCTGTCGCCAGCAAGGGTGTCCAGGAGGGCACGCTCGCCGAGGCGGACTACACCGTGGCCACCAGCGGCGCGCAGGTCGAGGTGACCGGGCAGCGGATGGCGGGCCCGGACGGCGTGTTCCGGATCGACGCCGAACTGCCGGAGATCCTCGCCGGTCGCGCGCCCGGCCGTCGCGGCGACGACGACCGGGTGTTCGCCTTCAGCAGCGGCATGATCATCACCGACATCCCGGTGGCGCACGCGCTCGCCGCCCGCGCCATCGCGGCGGGCCGCGGCCGCGAGGTGGCCCTGTGGACCTGATCGACACCCTTTCCCCGCCCTTGCCCGCGCTCGAACGCCCTTGGGCGCCGCGTCTGCGTGCCTCGGAGACACTGTGGGAGATCGCCCGCGCGGTCGGCGGCGGGCCGTTCCACGTGGTCCATCCGGCCACTTTCGCCGAGAACCTCGGGGGAATGGTCGCGGCGCTCGCGGCCGAGCGTGTCGAGGGCACCGTCTACTACGGGAAGAAGGCCAACAAGGCGGCGGCTTGGCTGCGGGAATGCACCCGGCCCGGCACGGGTGTCGACGTCGCGAGCGTGCCCGAACTCGTGCACGCCCTCGGCAACGGCCTGCGCGGCGAGGCGATCGGGGTCACCGGCGCCGCCAAACCGGACGGCCTCCTCTGGCTCGCCCTGCGGCATCGTTGTCTCATCGCGGTGGACGCGGCCGACGAGCTGGAACGCGTCGCGCGCCTGGCCGCCGAACTCGGGGAGACTGCCCAGGTGCTGCTGCGGGTGCGGCCGCCGTCCGCGCCGGAGAGCCGCTTCGGTTTCGCGCCCGACGCCTTGAAAGCGGCGGTACGGCAGTGCGCGGAATCGGTCGTCCTGCGCGGTTTCTCGTTCCATCTCGACGGCTACGCTCCCGTGCCGCGGGCGGAACTGGCCGCGTACCTGATCGATCTGTGCCAGGACGCCCGCGCGCTCGGGCAGCCCGCGTCGAAGATCAGTATCGGCGGCGGGATCGCCGTGTCCTATGTGGACTCCGGCGACTGGGTGCGGTTCGAGTCCGGCAGGCACGACGGCTGGTTCCACGCCGGCCGCAACCCCGCCCGGACCTACCCGTACCACCAGGCGCCCGCCGGGGCGGCCATGGTGACCGCGATCCTGCGGCACGAGATCGCCGGGAAACCGCTCGCGGAACACCTGCGCGCGGCCGGGATCGAGCTGCTGCTCGAACCGGGCCGGGCCCTCGTCGACGGCGCCGGGTTCTCGGTGTTCCCCGTGCTGGGCTGCAAAGCCACCGAAGACCACCTGATCACCACGGTCGCGGGCCTTTCGATGAGCCTGTCCGAGCAGTGGAAGGGCAGCGAGTTCTTGCCCGATCCGCACCTCGTGCGAAGGGAAGCCACAGTCGGTACACCGGTGCGCACCGTCGTCGGCGGTTCGAGCTGCATGGAGTACGACGTGCTCACCTGGCGCGCGGTGGAACTGCCCGTGCGGCCGAGGACCGGCGATCTGCTCGTGTACCCCAACACGGCCGGCTACCAGATGGACAAGAACGAGAGCGGCTTCCATCAGCTTCCCCTGCCCCCGAAGGTGGTGGTCGACGGCGACCGCTGGCACGTCGACACCGACTACCCGATCCAGGAGATCCGATGACGATCGTCCGGCGCGCGTCCGAGCTGATCGGGAACACGCCGCTGCTGGAGCTCGCGCGCACCGGCACCGGAACGCGCCTCCTGCTCAAACTCGACCACCTCAACCCGACCGGCTCGTGCAAGGTGCGCATGGCCAGGCAGATGATCGACGAGGCGGAACTGGAAGGACGGCTGCGGCCGGGCGGGCATATCGTCGAACCCACCTCCGGCAACACCGGCAACGGGCTCGCGCTCGTGGCGCTGGAACGCGGCTACCGGTTCACCGCCGTGGTCGACCACCACGCCGCCAGGGAAAAGCTCCGGATGCTGCGCGCGCTCGGCGCGGAACTGGTGTTCGCCGACGGTCCGCCGGACGGCGGGGTCAGCTCGGTCCAGCGGCGGCGGATCGCCGCCCGGATCGCCGCGGAAACCGGTGCCTACCATCCGGATCAGCACAACCATCCGGGCAATGGCAACGGGTACGCCGGGCTGGCGCGGGAACTCCTCGGGCAGCTCGGCGACGTCGACGTGCTCGTCGCGGCGATCGGCACCGGCGGCTCCCTGTGCGGGACGGCGCGCTTCCTGCGCGCGGCGGGAGCGGACACCCGCACGGTCGCGGTCGAACCCGTCGGCTCGATCATCTTCGGTGGCGCGCCGGGGATCTACCACCAGACCGGGGCCGGCAGCCCGGCCGGATTCCCGGTCGGGGACAACGTCGACCGGTCGCTGATCGACGAAGCCCACCGGGTGTCCGACAGCGACGCCTTCGCCGGGGCCCGCGTCGTCGCCAGGCGCACGGGCGTCCTGGTCGGCGGGACCACCGGCGGCGCGATCCACGTCGCGCTCCGGCGGCTCTACGCGTATCCGGCCGGAAGCGTCGTCGTGGTGCTGTGCAACGACGCGGGGGAGAAGTACCTCGACTCGGTCTACGACGACGAATGGCTGCGTGCCAGGGGAGTGCTCGACGAACCGGCCCACCGCCGGATGGAGCGCTGGTTCGCCACCTACGCCGCGTCCGTGCGAGCGGCCACCCGCGACCGGACGGCTCGGCCGGCACCGGTGGCGGTGGGCGTATGAGCACGGCCGTGGCGACGCGCGGCTACCGGGCACTCGTCGCGCTGGCCGCGCCGATCGCGGGAATCCAGCTGGCGCAGGTGGCGCTCACCAGCGTCGACCTGGCCATGCTCGGGCTGCTCGGGGTGACCGCGGTGGCGGCGGGCGGACTGGCGATCCTGCTCTACAACCAGGTCCGCACCATGTGCGTCGGCATGGTCACCGGCGTCGGGAACCTCGTGGCCACGGCGGCCGGGGCGGGGGAACTCCGCACCGGCACCGGCGAACTCGACGTGCGGGCGCGGGACGAGATCCGGACGCTCCTGCGGTCCGCGCTGCTCGTCGCGACCCTGACCGCGGGGGTGGGCGCGGCGGTCCTTTGTGGACTGGCGGTCGCCTTGCCGTCGCTCGGGCAGAAACCGGAGATCGTGACGCTCGCCGGTGCGATGATGTTCGCGCTGGCTGGCGGGCTGTTCCCCATGGTGTGGCTGAACGTGCTGCGCCAGTTCGCCGTCGGGCTGCGGCGCCCGGGGTCCCTCCTCGCCGTGACCCTGGTGTCGATCGCGGTCAACGCCGCCCTCAACGCGGCCTTCATCTACGGCTGGGCAGGCCTGCCGGAGCTGGGCGTCGCCGGGATCGGCCTGGCGACGACGCTGGTCCAGTTCTTCACGCTCGCCGTGTTCGCCTCGGCCGTCCGGCGGGATCCCTTGCTACGCCCCATGGTTTCGCTGGCGCTCTGGCGCGCGGATCCGGTCGTGGTCCGGCGGATCGTCCGGCACGGGACCCCGATCTGTTTCACCTACGGGTCGGAGGCCGCGATCACCTCGATCGCGACCATGCTGATGGGCGCCTTCGGCCCGGCGATGCTCGCCGCGTCGAACGTCGCGAACCAGCTCGCCTACATCGTCTACCAGGCCAATATCGGGCTGTCGCAAGGATCGTCCATTTTGGTCAGCCGCGCGGTCGCCCACGGCGATCAAGGGCGGGCGCCGGTGATCGCCCGCCAGGCGCTCACCCTTTCCTGGTCGCTGATGGCGGTGGTGAGCGTGGCGTACCTGGTGGTGCCGGAGGTGCTGTTGTGGCCGTTCCTGCACGACGAGGCCGACACGGTGGTGTTCGGCACGGCGTCGGCCCTGCTGGTGTTCGCCATCGCGCAGCAGTACAGCAAGGGGACGCAGAACATCCTCGTCGGTCTGCTGCGCGGGCTCGGCGACACCGTTTCCGGGCTTCGCTGCACCCTCGTCGGGTACTGGGCGGTCGGTGTCCCGTCGATGTTCTTGTGCGCCTACGTGTTCGGCTGGGGCGGCTGGGGTGTCTGGACCGGGCTGTGCCTCGGCTTCGCGGCGACCGCGGTCCTGCTCGGACGGCGGTTCGCCGCTCACGGCCCCGGTTCGGCGCGGTAGCGGTCGATCCGGTGAAGCAGGTCACGGGCGGCGGGGTCGGTCGCGTGACCGCGCAGGAGCGCCGCCAGCGGCGCGAGCCGGTCCTTGGTACGGGTGGAACCGAGGCCGCGAGCCAGGTCCACCGCCTCGGAGCCGGTGCGGACCGCCTCGTCGAAATCGCCGTGGAGCGCGTGGTTCTGCGCGAGCATGATCAGGGTGAGCGCCAGGCTGCGGGACATTTCCGCGCCGTAGCCACCGACGGCGTCTCGTAGCCGCGCGATCGCCTCGTCGCAGTGCCGCGAGGCGACCGTCCTGGCCAGTTCGGTCAGGACGGTCCCTCGCATCGCGGCCATGTCGGTGGTGCCGAAGAAGGCTTCCCAGGGGCGCGCGGGCGCCCAGGTGCCCGCACTCTCGAAGTGGCTCTCCGCCTGGGCCAGGCATACGAGGGCGGCGCGTTCGTCGCCGGTCTTGGCCAGCGCCCACGCCTCGTTGACCGTCAGGATCGCCCGCGCCCGCCGGGAGCCGGACCGGTCGGCGGCCGCCTGGCCCTGGCGGAGCTGACCCAGCGCGTCTTCGACGTCGTCGTGGTGCAGCGCCAGCCTGCCGAGGCGATAGCGGATGTTGGCGACGAGATTGTCGTTTCCCGCCTCGGTGGCGAGATCGAGCGCGCGGTCGAACCGGATCCGCGCCGGAATCCGGCGGCCGATGTCGAATTCCGTCCAGCCGAGCAGATTGTGCAGATCGGCGAGCACGGTCAGCAGCCGCGACCGGAGCGTGCCGGGAACCGTCCCCCAATTGAGCAAGAGGCTGACCGATTTCACGACGTGCACCGCGTCGTGGGAAAAGGCGCCACCCTGCCGGTAATCCAAGGCGCGCAGGACATCGACGGCGTTTTCGAGACATTCGACGTCGGTGGTGCCGATGCGGCCCGGCGGTTCGCCTTTTCCGGTCGTTGTCATGGGCTCACCTCACGCAAGTCATGGCCCGGCTCACCGGCTACCCGGAGTCGGCCGCTCCGAAACCGGCCGTCACTCCTCGGTGGCCTTGATTTGACCGATTCCAGAGACGCTCTTATCGTCCTTGGTGATGTCCGAATTCGAGGCACAGCTGCGAGCGGTCTCGCTGCGCGTGACTCGGCCCCGGCTGGCCGTGCTCGCGGCGTTGCGCGATCATCCGCACGTCGACACCGAAACGGTGCTGGCGCTGGTGCGGGCCGACCTGCCCACGGTCTCCCACCAGGCGGTCTACGACGTGTTGCGAGCGCTGACCGAAACCGGTCTGATCCGGCGTATCCAGCCCGCCGGCGCGCTCGCCCGCTACGAGACCCGGGTGGGGGACAACCACCACCATGTCGTCTGCCGGTCCTGCGGTGCGATCGCGGACGTCGACTGCGCCGTCGGCCAGGCCCCCTGTCTCACCGCCTCGGACGATCACGGGTTCGTGATCGACGAGGCGGAGGTCGTCTACTGGGGTCTGTGCCCCGGCTGCGCGGCCGACCCCGTCCAGTGATGAATTCGCCTGCCCGGAAGGAAAGAAATGAGTGACACCCCGGAGAAGGGCTGCCCGGTGGCCCACGACTCCGTGACCGCGCACGGTAGCGAGAGCGAGAACCCGGCGATCGACTCGCCGACCCCGAAAACGGGTGGCCGCCCGCGCACCAACAAGGACTGGTGGCCCAACCAGCTCGATCTGTCGGTGCTGCACGCCCACTCGCCGAAGGCCAACCCGCTCGGTGAGAACTTCAGCTACGCCAAGGAATTCGCCAAACTCGACGTCGAGGCCCTCAAACGTGACATCGTCGAGGTGCTCACCACCTCGCAGGACTGGTGGCCCGCCGACTTCGGCCACTACGGCGGCCTGATGATCCGGATGAGCTGGCACGCCGCGGGCACCTACCGCATCCACGATGGCCGCGGCGGCGCCGGAGACGGCGCACAGCGCTTCGCTCCGCTCAACAGCTGGCCCGACAACGCCAACCTCGACAAGGCGCGGCGGCTGCTGTGGCCGGTCAAGGAGAAGTACGGCCAGCAGATTTCGTGGGCCGACCTGCTCGTGCTCGCCGGGAACGTCGCGCTGGAATCGATGGGGTTCAAGACCTTCGGCTTCGGCTTCGGCCGGGTGGACACCTGGGAGCCCGAGGAGATCTTCTGGGGTCCGGAAGACACCTGGCTGGGTGACGAGCGCTACGCCAGCGACTCCGAGATGGTGCCGGACGTCGGCGCGACCGAGATGGGGCTCATCTACGTCAACCCGGAGGGGCCGCGCGGCAACGCCGACCCGGCCGCGGCGGCGCATTTCATCCGGGAGACCTTCGCCAGGATGGCGATGAACGACGAGGAGACCGTCGCGCTCATCGCCGGTGGGCACACCTTCGGCAAGACCCACGGCGCGGGTATCGCCGACGACCACGTCGGCCCGGAGCCCGAAGCCGCCCCGATCGAGACGCAGGGCCTCGGCTGGCTGAGCACCCACGGCAGCGGCAAGGGCGCGGACACGATCACCAGTGGTCTCGAAGTGACGTGGACCGACAAGCCGACGCAGTGGAGCAACCGGTTCTTCGAGATCCTCTTCGGTTACGAGTGGGAGCTCACCACGAGCCCCGGCGGCGCGAAACAGTACGTCGCCAAGGACGCCGAGGCGATCATCCCGGACGCGCACGACCCGGCCAAGAAGCACAAGCCGACCATGCTCACCACGGATCTGGCGCTGCGCGTCGACCCCACGTACGAGAAGATCTCGCGCCGGTTCCTGGAGAACCCGGACGAGTTCGCCCTCGCCTTCGCCAAGGCCTGGTACAAGCTGCTGCACCGCGACATGGGCCCGGTCAGCCGTTTCCTGGGGCCATGGGTCCCCGAGGCGCAGCTATGGCAGGACCCGGTGCCGGACGTCGACCACGAGCTCGTCGGAGAAGCCGACATCGCCGCCCTCAAGACGAAGGTGCTCGAGTCCGGGCTCACGGTCGCCCAGCTGGTCGGCACGGCGTGGGCGTCCGCGGCGAGCTTCCGGTCCACCGACAAACGCGGCGGCGCCAACGGCGCGCGGATCCGCCTCGAACCCCAGCGTGACTGGGAGGTCAACCAGCCGGAGCAGCTCAGGGCCGTCCTGGAGACGCTGGAAGGCATCCAGCGCGAGTTCAACGAAGCCGGTGGCGCCAAGATCTCGCTGGCCGACCTGATCGTGCTGGCGGGTACCGCCGCCGTCGAGAAGGCCGCGCGCGACGCCGGCACCGAGGTGAGCGTCGCGTTCCACCCCGGCCGCACCGACGCCACGCAGGAAAACACCGACGTCGAGTCGTTCAAGCTGCTCGAACCGCGCGCCGACGGGTTCCGCAACTACCTGCGTCCCGAGGAGAAGCTGCAGCCGGAGGTCCTGCTCGTCGAGCGCGCGTACATGCTCGACCTGACCGCCCCGGAGATGACCGTCCTCGTCGGCGGCCTGCGGTCCCTCGGGATCACCACCGGCGGCACCCGGCACGGTGTCCTCACCGACCGGCCGGGCGTGCTCACCAACGACTTCTTCACCAACCTCCTCTCGCCGGGGACGAAGTGGAAGGTGTCGGAGTCCGAGGAGAACGTGTACGAGATCCGCGACGTCACCACGGACGCGGTGAAGTGGACGGCCACCGCGGTCGACCTCGTCTTCGGCTCGAACTCCCAGCTGAGGGCGCTTTCCGAGGTCTACGCGGGCCAGGCCGGGCGCGAGCGGTTCGCCGCCGACTTCGCCAAGGCCTGGACCAAGGTCATGGAACTGGACCGGTTCGACCTCGCCTGAGGCCGCTGCGCGTGAAGGCCCCCTTCCCTCGGCTCAGCTGCGGGGAGGGGCCTTCACGGGGTGTCGAGTTCCGTGTGCCGGTCCGCCAGGGTGCGGGCGAGTTCGGCGAGTTTGACGTTGAGGTCCTGGGAGGTGCGGCGCAACAGGTCGAAGGCCTCGTCGGCGGTCAGGCCGCGTCGTTGCATGAGGATCCCCTTCGCCTGCCCGATGACGTCGCGCGATTCGACGGCACGCCGGAGATGGCTCGTTTCCAGGTCCGCCCGGCTCACCGCGCTGGTGGTCGCCAGCGCGAGCGAGCCGTGGGTCGCCAGCAGCAACGCGGTGTCCTGGGCCTGCGAATCGAGCGCCCCGGGACGGCGGCTGTAGATGTTCAGCGCGCCGGGCAGCCTCGGCGGAGCCGCGTCGGGCACCAGCAGGGTGGACAGGATCGCGGTGTACCCGTGTCGCACGGCGGCGCGGGAGAAGTCCGGCCACCTCTTCTCCGCCTTCAGGTCCTCACTGCGGATGTACCCGGGGCTTTCGCCGTCGGCGGTGTCGACGCACGGCCCCGTGCCCGCCCGGTACTGCACCTCGTCGAGTTCCATCGCCACTTCGCCGGTCGAGACGGGGGTGTGGAAGGTCCCGTCCGGGGCACGCAGTGTGACCGACACCAGGTCCGCGCCCGGGACGACCCGGTACGCGGCGGCGACCACCTGTTCCAGTACCTGGGCGGGCGTCGAGGCGGCCAGCAGCAGGCGCGTGAGTTCGACGAACTGCTCGGCCAGCGGGCCCGCCGACGTGTCCTCGCCGGAGCCGAATCCGGCCTTGTCGCGCTGCCACAGTCGTTCGTCCGCCATCGCTGACCATCCAGTCGTGTTCGGGTCCTCCACCGGGTACCCGGCGGCGTCATCCGCCAATCGAGTCCGATGTGGACAGTGGATCAGGGGTCGACCCTGGCGCGGAGAAGGCAGAACACGTTTCCCTCGGGGTCGGCGAGCACGTGCCACGACTCTTCCCCCGTCTGGCCGACGTCGGCGGGCCGCGCCCCGGCGGCGAGCAACCGCTCCAGTTCCGCGTCCTGATCACGGTCGGTGGGGTTCACGTCGAGGTGCAGCGGGAGTTTGCCCGGTTTGGGATCGTCGCTGCGGCTCAGGATCAACGTGGGCTGAGGCCCGCCGAAGCCGACGCCGGGCGGCCCGATCTCGATGTCCTCGCCGTCCTTGCCGATCTCGACGTAGCCGAGTACTTCGCACCAGAAGGCCGCCATCCGGACCGGGTCGGCGCAGTCGAGGATGAGTTCGGTGATACGGCAGGCCATACGGCGAGGATAGCCCCGATCCGGCGCATGAATCCGCGGGGAGCGGGTATCCGGTGGCGTCGGGTTGATCGCGCACCGAGGAGGCGGCCGTGGCCGGAGACGTCGTGGACTTGATCATGCAGGACCACCGCGAAGTGGAGCGGCTGTTCGGCGAACTCGAGCGGCATCCGGAGAAACGGCCGTTGCTCGTCCCCGTGCTCTCGGCGTTGCTCACCGCGCACAGCCGCGCCGAGGAGGCCGAGGTGTATCCGGCCGCCAAGGGCGAGGCGGACGAGGCCGACGAAGTCGCGCACGGTCAGAAGGAGCACGCCGAAGCCGAGCGGCTGCTCGTGAAGCTGAACGGCACCGAACCCGAATCGGAGGAGTTCGACAAGGTGCTCTCCGACCTCGTCGAGGCGGTCACGCATCACGTGAAGGAAGAGGAATCCACCGTACTGCCGAAGATGCGGCGCGAACTGGACGAAACGCGACGGCGGGAACTGGGTAAGGCCTTCGTGACCAGCCGGGCTTCGCATCTCGGCGACCGTCCCGGTGAGGCCACCAAACGAGAACTGCTGACCCAGGCGCGCAACGCGGGCGTGACGGGTGCTTCGAAGATGGACAAGGACGAGATCGAGCGTGCGGTGGCCAAGTCGTCCTGAGCGGACTGTCCTGTCGCGACGGTTGCGTTCCTGAGCACGCCCTTCTACCTTCGATGGATGGCGATCGATACCGAAGCCGGGCAGGCCGCACCCCTCGTCGTGGTTCCGACGGCCCGCTCGGAAGAAGCGATCACCGTCGAAGTGGCGGGTGACATCGATATTTCGACCAGTCCTCGGCTCCGGTCCGAGCTCTTCGAACTGCTGGCCGACGGCCCCGGCGCCGCGGTGATCGACATGACCGGCGTCGGCTTCTGTGATTCCTCGGGTCTTTCCGTGCTGGTGCAGCTGAATCGTCACTGCGTGGAGGCCGGGATCGACCTGAGCTTCGCGCCGTCCAAGGTGCTGCGGCGGGCCATCGAGCTCACCGGTCTGCTGCCGACGCTGAAGATGGCCGACGCTTAAGCGACGACGCGCACCGTGCCCAGTTCGGGGTCCGCGGCGTCGTAGATGAACATGCCGGCGCGGACACCGGTGTGGAGATAGTCGATGATCGCGTCGGTGAACACCTCACCGGGAGCGATCGCCGGGACACCCGGCGGGTAGGGGCTGATCATCTCCGCGCTGACGCGGCCCTCGGCCTTGTCGAGCGGCACATGCTCGGCGTCGGCGAAGAACGCGTCGCGGGGCAGCATCCGCATTTCCAGGGTCAGTTCGGCGGCCGAAGGCAGGTCGACCGCCGTCCGCCGCTCGAAATCGTGGTCTGCCAGCCCGCGCAGGCCGCTCATCAGGGCGGACACCGTTTCCTCGTCGTCCGCGTGGGTGATCTGCACCGCGATCCGCCGGTGATCGGACAGTCCGGTGTGCAGATGGCGTTCGGCGAGATGGTCGGCCGCCTGGTAGCCGGTGATGCCGAGCCCGGCGACGTCGACCACGATCTTGAGGGGATCGTGTTCGTAGGCGAGCGGGTGGAACTCCTCGGCCATCGCGTGCAGCCCGGGGAGGTCTTCGATCTCCGCCCGTACGCGGGCGGCCAGCACCAGCGCGTTGCCCAGCAGTTCTTCGCCGTGTTCGACCATTTGCCTGCGCCAGCCGTCGAGGGAGGCGAACAACAGCGCGGAGGTGCTCGTGGTGCCGAGCAGGTCCTCCCTGGCCTT
This sequence comes from Amycolatopsis sp. NPDC057786, assembly GCF_042797905.1. Lineage (NCBI taxonomy): Bacteria > Bacillati > Actinomycetota > Actinomycetes > Pseudonocardiales > Pseudonocardiaceae > Amycolatopsis > Amycolatopsis sp. NPDC057786. The sequence continues at coordinate 4,879 of NZ_JBHVKW010000040.1, read as the reverse complement.
CAGCACGTCAGGGGAGACGCGGTCGCCTCGTAGATGGAACACCGACGCCTGTTCAAGCCCTCCGCCCATCTTGTGCGTGCTCGTGACGCAAAGGTCGGCTTCGCCGTCCATCGCCCAGGTCGGCAGGTCGTCATGGAAGGGGTAGTGGGCGCCCCACGCCTCGTCGACGATCAGCGGTTTGTCCGCGGCGTGGCAGGCGCGGGCGACGCCGCGGATGTCGGCGCAGGTGCCGTAGTCGGTCGGGGTGATCAGCAGCATGCCTTTGACGCCGGGCGCCTCCGCCAGCGCGGCCTCGACCTCTTCCGGGCCGGGAGGATGCGCGAGATGGTGCTCCTCGTCGTACCGGGGGCGGACCCAGACCGGGTGCACCCCGCTGATCACCAGCCCGGCGACGACCGATTTGTGGGCGTTGCGGGACACCAGGAGACGTTCACCCGGTCCGGCGACGGCGAGCATGGCGCTCTTGACCGAGAGTGAACTTCCGCAGGTGGAGAAGAAGGTGTGCTCCGCGTCCACCGCGTCGGCCATCAGGTCCTGTGCCCGGCCGAGGATGCCGCGCGACATCCTGCGGTCGTCCAAACCGTTGAGGGTGAGCAGATCGGACGCGAACGCGTCGCGGCCGAGCAGTTCCAGTACCCGCGGATCCGCGCCGCGGCCCTGTTTGTGACCCGGCGGGGTGAAGGCGAGCCCGCCCGCGCGGCGGTAGGCCTCGATGGCTTCCAGTACCGGTGCGCGCGAGTGGTCCATCCTGCCTCCGATCAGCGGCCGAGCGCGTTCTGCAGTTCCTTCTTGGTCATGGTGGACCGGCCTTTGATGTTGCGTTTCTTCGCTTCGTTGTAGAGCTGGTCCTTGGTCGGCCCGCCGGGACCCTTGCGGTTGCCGGACCGTTCGCCGCCGCGTTTCTGCGGCGACTTGTCCTTGGTCGAACTCTTGCTCGCGGTTTTGGCTTCACCGGATTGGGCACGGTTCTTGTTCACCGTGCGTGCGGCGATCTCTTCGGCGCGGTCGGTGCTCGCGCCGCGTTTCTTCTGAGAGGACTTGATGTGCTCGTACTGACGTTCGCGTTTGTCGCTCCAGCTCTGTTCAGGCACGGCTCCTCCTTCGTCCTGACCTGCGGATACCCGTTCGGCCCATCGGTCAATCGAAAGATCACCCGTCCAGGGCAGAGCGGCGCCGGGCCGATGTTTACCGCCTCCGCCGTCCGGGTATCAAAACGGTGACGAGGGGAGCGGGTTCATGTCGGTCCACAAAGGACGAAGGTGACTTTGGTGAACGCTGTGTCGCTCATGGAAGACATCGATCACGTCGTCCTGCGGGAAGAGGCGGTGCCGGCTCCTCGCGACCGCCGTCCCCGGCGCAGGGACGACTATTCCCATTGCCGTCCCTGGTTCGACGAGATGGCCGCTCTGCCCGCGGGGCACCCGGAACGGGAGCGCCTGCGGGAACGTCTGATCCTCGAACTGCTGCCGATCGCCGAGCACATCGCCGTCCGGTTCAGCGGACGTGGGCAGCCGCGGGAAGACCTGATCCAGGTGGCGCGGATCGGCCTGATGAAGGCCGTGGACCGGTTCGATCCGGGGCAGGGCGGGGATTTTCTGGCGTACGCGGTGCCGACGGTGATGGGCGAAGTGCGGCGGTTCTTTCGTGACACCGGGTGGGCGGTCCACGTCCCGCGCGGGATGCAGGAACTGCGCACCCGGCTTTCGCGGGCGACCACGGAACTGACCCAGACCCTCGGCCGCGCGCCGACCCCCACGGAACTCGCCGCGCATCTCGACGTGGACGTCGACACCGTCCGCGAAGGCCTGCTCGCCGCGAACAGCTACCAGACGTCTTCCCTGGACCGGCCGGTCAACGACGGAGAGGGCTCGCTGCCGTTGTCCGACGTGGTCGGCGAACTGGATTCCCGCTTCGAGCACATCGAGGACCGGCACACCGTGGTCCCGTTGCTCCAACGGCTGCCGGAGCGGGAGCGGGCGATCGTCACGATGCGCTTCTTCGAGGGGATGACCCAATCGCAGATCGCCGAACGCGTCGGGATCTCGCAGATGCACGTTTCCCGCCTGCTCACGAAGATCCTCCAGGATCTGCGCGGCAGGCTCGACGGCTGAACAACTCGCCGAGGCCCTGCCGGATCGGCGGGTTGCCCAGCGCGCGCAGGGAATCCCAGAGGGTGACCGCGGTGGCCGTCAGCACGGGTTTGCCGACGCTCGTTTCGAGGTCTTCGAGCAACGGCGTCGTGTGCAGGGCCGTTTCGGGGATCAGCACCGCGTCGGCCTCGTCGTGGTCGGCCGCCGCGGCGAGTTCGGCGATGCGGGGGCCGTCCCAAGCCGCGAGCGCGCGATCCGAAGGCGCGTCGGCCGAGACCGAATGAACGGTGGAGAAACCCGCCTCCGCGAGGAAAGCGGCGAAAGTCGCGGTCGTGTCGCGGTGATAGACCGAGGCGAGCGCCACGCGCCCGGCACCCAAGTGGGCGAGCGCGGTGAGGTACGCCAGCGAAGTGCTGCGCGCGGGAACACCGAGCCGCTCGCCGAGTACCCGGGACTGTTCGAGCGCGCCGTCGAGGCCGCGCGTGAAACTGCAACTGGAACAGGCCCAGCTGACGACGTCGGGCGCCGTGCCGAACCGTGCGGCGGCCACGAGCCGGCCCGGCGCGCCGAGTTCACGGACGGCCTCGTGCTTTCCGGCCGCGTCGAGCTCGTCGACCCGGCCGATGTTCTCGCCCCACGGGACATAGGCGAAGTCCACGGTGAGATCTGGACTCAGTTTTTCCGCCAGGGCGAGGAAATCGTCCTCACCGCAGTCCCGCGTCGGGTACAGCAGGCCGATCCTGGGCACGGCTCACTCCTTCCGGGTCGAAGCCCTTCGGAGGTACCCGACGCGAGCCGCGGTCACGCGTGCGCGGCGGAGAGGGCGCCGAACTCCGGCGGGGTGAGCTGCCCGACGCTGTGGTCGTCCTCGCGGACGGCCTCGACGAAACGCGCGACCTGCGCGGGCCGCGGGGTGGCGGTCTTCCCGCCCAGGTAGCGGAGGACGATGAGATCCTCGCCGGAGTGGGTTTCGATCGCCACGGCCCAGCCGTGGATCTCGTCCCACAGCAGGGCGACGTCGCGCTCCGGATGGGTGGGGAGCCGCTCGTCGAGCGCGACGTACGCCGAGACCGGGCTGTCGTGGTCGACGGTGCAGGATTCGAGGCCGACGCCGAGGACCTCGGTGACTTCGGCGAGATACCCCCACACGGCGTCGCGGGTGTGCGGGTGGCGGACAGGCATGGTGAGCAAACGAGGACTTCCCTTCTTTCCCCGGCCTCGTCCGGTGCGGGACCCGGGGCCCGCACCGGACGGGACACTCAGGCCTGGATCTCCTTGCGGTCGGACGTGGAACCGGTGATTTCGATACGCCGCGGCTTGGCCTTCTCGGCGATCGGGATGCGCAGGGTCAGCACGCCCGCTTCGTAGCCCGCGGAGATGTTGTCGGTGTCGAGCGCCTCGCCGAGGAACAGCTGGCGGGAGAAGACGCCGAGCGGACGTTCGGAAACCTGCATCTGGACGTCTTTCCCGGCGAACGGCCGCCGCTCGGCCTTGACGGTCAGGACGTTGCGTTCGACGTCCAGCTCGATCGCGTCGGCGGTGACACCGGGAAGGTCGAAGCAGACGACGAACTGGTCGCCCTCGCGGTACGCGTCCATCGGCATGGTGGCCGGCTTGGACCAGGTGCCCGGATTCGCGGTGCCGAACATGTGCTGGGTCAGCCTGTCCAGTTCGCGGAACGGGTCGGTGCGCATCAACATCGGGTTCCACCTCCTGGGTCGTTGTCACTGGTGTCAACACGCACTACTGTTCTAACATGTCATCGGAACGATGACAACCATCAAGTCGTCGATTGGATGACAGCCATGGACGAAGACCCCGCCCAGACCGTGCGTACCGTGCGCGACGTGGTGGCCGAGGCCCGCTCCGGCGTTTCGGAACCGGAGAGGCTCCTGGCGGCGCTGGTCGCGTTGAAGACGGTCCGTGAGCAGCTGGCGGCTTGGGAGCCGGAGCTGATCGCGGCCGCTCGCGCGGGCGGCACCAGCTGGACGGCGCTCGCCCCCGCGCTGGGGGTCGCGAGCCGTCAGGCGGCGGAGCGGCGGTTCCTGCGGTTGCGGCCGACCGACGGCGGGGAGAGCACAGGGGAGGCGCGGGTCGACGCGGAACGCGACCGGCGTGCCGGTGATCGCGCGGTGGCCGAGTGGGCGCGGCGCAATTCGGCGATCCTGCGGCAGCTGGCCGGTCAGGCGGGCGCGCTGGACGGATTGAACGCCAAGGCCAAGGAAAGCGCCGAAAGGCTGAGCGCGGTGCTCGGCGAGGACGACGTCACCGGTCTCCTGGCGCCGCTGGCCGACCTGCGCGCCCATCTGCCCCGCGAGCACACCGGATTCGCCGAACGGCTCGGCGAGATCGGCATGCACACCGAGCAGGTCCGGCGGTCCGCCGTCGACGACAGGAGGGATCGCAACTCTTCACGGTGAGGGTGTGAACACGGCGCCGGACGGGTATCCGGTGCCGTCGCCGAGCGAGCCGGAGGTCTTCGATGCTGGTCCGACCCGATTCCCTGTCAGCCGCCGATGTCGTCGGGCTGGCGCTGAAAGTGCTCGCGGCGGAAGGCCTGCACGGACGAGCCGCGCAGGAGGCTCTCGAAGCGATGGCGCGGGAACGAGGCGTGCCGGTCAAGCGGTGCGCCGAGCTGATCGTGGCGGCCGTCGACGGGCGAGTGAACTGAGCGCCGGCAGCGGTCGAGCCGCGAAGCGGGCCATCGATCCAGGTGCACGACGTCATGAGGGCCCAGGCGGCTGAAGGGGCACTTTCCCCGCATCAGATGTGACGAAAGCGTCCTTCGC
>NZ_JBHVKW010000039.1:0-63714 GCF_042797905.1 Amycolatopsis sp. NPDC057786 | reverse complement strand
TCGTGAAGGGCCCCTTTGAGACGTTTAACGTCTCAAAGGGGCCCTTCACGACATAAGAGCTCACCGCCGGTCCAACTGAACGAGCCTCAGGCCAGTTTGCGGAAGAACTGGCGGATGTCGCCCAGCAGCAGGTCCGGCGCGTCCTGGGTCGCCCAGTGGCTGCCGCGGTCGAATTCCTGCCAGGACACGATGTTCGCGTGGTCCCGCTCGGCGAAGCGCCGCAGCGGACGGAAGTCGTAGGCGAAGCTCGCCAGCCCGGTCGGCGCGGTCGTCGGCTCGGTGGGGTGCTCGCTGTGCTTGTCCTCGTAGTAGAACCGCGCCGCCGAGGCCGCGGTGTTCGTGAGCCAGTACAGCGTGGCGTTGGTGAGCACGTGGTCGTCACTCGTGGCCGAGAGCAGTTGCGCGCTCCACGCCAGCTGCCCGGTCGGCGAGTCGGCCAGCGCGTGCGCGAGGTTCTGCGGCGCGCTCTCCTGAAGTTTGGCGTAGCCGGACATGTCGTCGTTGAAGGACTGAAGGAACTGCATGTACTCCAGTTCCTTCTCGGTCATGCCCTCGAACTCCGCCGGGTCGCCACTGGGGAAGGAGAACAGCTGCGTGACGTGGACGCCGATCACGTGGTCTTTGTCGACGCGGCCGACCTCGGGGGCGACGAACGAACCGGCGTCGTTCCCGTGCGTGCCGTAGCGCTCGTAACCCAGCCGGCGCATCAGCTCGGCCCAAGCCTGGGCCGTGCGGTACCGGTTCCAGCCCTTCTCGCGCGTCGGGCCGGAGAAGCCGAACCCGGGCAGCGAAGGGATGACCACGTGGAACGCGTCGGCCGCATCGCCCCCGTGGGAACGCGGGTCGGTCAGCCGGTCGATCAGGTCGAGGTATTCGAAGACCGAGTTCGGCCAGCCGTGGGTGAGGATCAGCGGCTTCGCGTCCGGCTCCGGCGATCGGACGTGCAGGAAATGGATGTTCTGCCCGTCGATCTCCGTGGTGAACTGCGGGTACTCGTTGAGCTTCGCCTCCCACTTGCGCCAGTCGTAGCCCTCGCGCCAGTACGAGACCAGCCGCCGCACGTACTCCAGCGGCACGCCGTACTCCCAGCCCGGCGTGACCGGTCCGCGCTGCACCCCGTCGGTCACCTGGTCGGCGGGCAGTTCGTTCGCCCAGCGGACGCGGGCCAGCCGGTCGGCCAGATCGTCCAGCTCGGCCTGCGGGATGTCGATGCGGAAGGGCTTGATCTCCGTGTTTTCGCTCATGACACCAAGGTAGAGTGCCATTAGGAACACCCCGTTCCTAATGGAGGAGCAGCCTGAAGAAATGTTGGAAACTTCGGCACGACTACTCCGTTTGCTCTCCCTCCTGCAGACTCCCCGTGACTGGACCGGCACCGAACTGGCGGAACGCCTACAGGTCAGCGCCCGGACCATCCGCAACGACGTCGAGCGGCTGCGCGCGCTCGGCTATCCGGTGAACGCGACCCGCGGTTCGGTCGGCGGCTACCGCCTCGGCGCGGGCGCCGATCTGCCGCCGTTGCTCCTGGACGACGAGGAGGCCGTCGCCGTCGCGATCGGTCTGCGCACCGCCGCGGGCGGCACCATCGCGGGTGTCGAGGAGACGTCGTTGCGCGCGCTCGCCAAGCTGGAGCGCGTGCTCCCGTCCCGGTTGCGCCGCCGGGTGAACGCCTTGCAGGCGTACACGGTCCCGGTGCCGAGGGACGAGCCCGGCCCGCGCGTCGCCGCCGAGACGCTCACCGTGCTGACGGCGTGCTGCCGGGATCGGGAGGTGCTGCGGTTCGGCTACCTGGCCCACGACGGTTCGGAAAGCGTCCGCAAGGTCGAGCCGTATCGTCTCGTGAACTGGGGTCGCCGCTGGTACCTCGTCGCCTGGGATCTCGACCGCGGAGACTGGCGCACGTTCCGCGTCGACAGGCTGACACCGCGCGTCCCCACCGGCCCGCGGTTCACCGCGCGGGAACTGCCCGAGGACGTCACGGACCGGGTGCGGCGCGGTGTCTCGTCCGCCGCCTGGCGCTACCGGGCCGAGGTCACCGTGCACGCGTCCGCGGAGGAGGTGACCGCGCGGATCAACCCGGCCGTCGGAACGGTGGAGGCCGTCGACGCGAACACGTGCGTCCTGCACACCGGCGCGGACAGCATCGAGACGATGGCCGTCCACTTAGGACTGCTCAACTACCCGTTCCGGGTGACCGAACCCCCGCAATTGGTCGACTACTTGCGAGAGCTGGCCGACCGGTATCGCGACGCCACCCGCGTTTAGTCCTCTGAATGCGGTTCAGCGCGCGAAAGTGGTCAGGAACCGGTCCCGGAACGCGTCCATCCGCCACACCGGCGCGTTCCGGTCCGGGTTCAGGCCGTCCTGCCAGTCCCAGCCGGCGATCTTGTCGAGTACCGCCTTGTCCCGCGTGACCACCGTGATCGGGACGTCGTGATCCGCGCCCGCGCCGGCGACGATCGGGTTCGGCTGGTGATCGCCCAGGAACACGAGCACGAGATCGTCGTCTCCGTACGTCTCCACGTACGAGATGAGCGAGTTCAGCGAATAGGCGATCGAGTCGCCGTACGCGCCGCGCACCTTGGCCGGGTCGGTGAACACCTCTTCGGGCGTTTTCCCTTGCGACGGCATGGGGTTGTAGATCGCCCCGTCCCCGACGGCGGCCCAGTCGACCATGCGGGGGAGCGGCGTCCACGGCCAGTGACTGGTGACCAGATCGATCTCCGCCATCAGTGGCGGCCGGTCCGGCCTCGCGCGTTCGGCGCGCTGGAAAGCCGAAAGCGTGAACTGGTCCGGCATCGTGGCGTAGGAGAACGGCGGGCCGCGATAGCCGATGCCGCGTGAGTCGTAGTAGCGGTCGTAGCCGTAGACCTTGCCTTCCGGCCAGTCTTCGGTATGCGCCGGGACGACACCGACCGTCTCCCAGCCCGCGCGCTTGAACGCACCCCCGAGGGTGAACCGGTCGGTCTTCACGAAGTCGTCGTAGCGGTGCTGGCTGTCGACCCAGACCCCGGATTGGAACGTGGAGTGCGCCAGCCAGCTCCCCGCGCTCATCGTCGGCGACGTCAGAAAAGCGCTGCGCGAGCCGTATCCCGCGTTCTTCAGCCGCGCCGTCCCGGCGTCGAGCACCGCGTCGATCTTCGGCGCGATGTCCGAGTCCTGGACGGCCACGCGCCCGTAACTCTCGACGAAGGTGAACAGCACGTCCTTGCCGCGCAACGCGTTCAGCAGTCCGGAGGCGGGAGCGTCGCGGAAGGCGTCGACGGCGATCTCCTCGGCGAAGGCCTCCCGGTCCCGGATGCCGGCCCGCACCTGACGGAGGTCGTCGTAGGCGAAGGCGACCGCGCTGCGTGACGCGAACGGCTGCCCCGGAGCGAGTTGCGCGCCGGAGACCGCACACACCATCCAGAGCACGCTGAGCACGGCCGTCACCCGGGTCGACGCGGTGCGCCGTCCGGCCACCACCGCGCTCAACCGCAGGACGGCCAGCGCCATCAGCACGATCACGACCACGGCCAGCAGTGTCAGCCCGGCGAACGACGCGAGCGCGCCGGCGCGGCCGATCGACGTGCCGAGCAGGTCGACGCCGTTGCCGAGCACACCCCAGTCGAACACCGGGTTGAACCGCCGGTTCAGCGCGAGCCCGAAACCGATGTCGATGGCCTTGAGTACGGTCAGGAGCCCGAGGAGCGCACCGGCCGACACCGCGACGACGCGCCGCGCGCCGTCGCGCAGCATGAGCACGACCGCCACCCCGAGCAACGCCTCCACCGGCAGCCGGACGAACGCCTCCGGCGTCAGCCCGCCGAGGTCGTCCGGCGCGAGCAGGGCGAACAGCACGAGCACCGCGGACGCGGTCGTCGCCGCGCTGGACGCGATTTCGCGGGCTGTCGTCCGGTCGCCGGGCAGGCCTGCCAGTGCGGGACGCGGGAAAACCGACAAGGCGGATTCCTTCCGGGTGGGCTGCCTTCATCGGGTTACACGGACGAGGGGCTCCGGCGGTTCAGGCCGATCGCCACGTGCGCAGCGCCCACCACCAGCTGACGGTGTGCCGCACATGCGTTCCGCCGTCTTCCTCCGGCGGGTCGAGCGACGTTCCGGTGATCTCGCCCAGCCGCGAAAGCCGATACCGGACGGTGTTCGCGTGGACGTGCAGCGCGGCGGCCGTCTGGTCGAGCCGCCGCCCGTGGTCGAGGTAGGCCAGCGCGGTCGTGACGAGTTGTTCGTGGAAGGGATCGCCTGGCGTCAGCGCGTTCAGCAGAGTGCCTTCGAGCAGGGCGGCGAGCCCAGGCTGGGCGGCGAGCGCGGTCTCCACGGCGAGATCCGCCACCGCGTGCAGGCCGCGGGACCGCGCGGCCGACGGCAGGGCCATCACGCACAGGGCGTAGGTGCCGCGGACCTCGGCGAGCGGGACGGCGGGGGAGGCCACCATGAGCAGGTCGTCCCCGAGCGCCGCCTGCGTGGGGAGCCGCGGCGCCAGCCCGGCCAGCCGCCCTTCGACCAGGCCGAAGACGCCACCCGTCGCGCCGAGCCGCCGCTCGACGACCCGTGCCTGGTACGGATCGCCCACGTCGGAGAGCAGGCAGTGGTAGCGCCCGCCCGGGTTCAGCCCGGCGTTCGCGACCTCCTCGGCCGAAGGCGCCGTCGTGTCGCCGCCCAGCAACCGCCGCAGCAACCGGGCGCGGCTGTCGTGCACCGTGCGGGAGAGTTCGAGTTCGGCTTCGTGATACCCGGCGATGACCTGGCGTTCGAGCGCGCGGGTGTTCCGGTCGAAATCGACCAGCGCCGCCAGCATGACGTCGTCCGGCACCCCGGCCGCCTTGCCGCGTTCGACGGCGATCTCGACCGCGCGGCTGCGACCCGCCTGCACCCCGCGCAGCAGCGCGGCGAGGGGCACACCCTGCGCGGCCCGGTCCGCGCCCAGGTCGGCGGCCGCCGCGTAGTCCTGCTCTCCGGCCCCACCCGGCCGGTCGAACGAGGCGAGCCCGGCCGCGAGCACGATCGCGACATGCCGCCTGTTCTCGCCCACCGGCAACCGCGCCACTTCGGGCGACTCCGTGCGGGCGGCCCGGACCACTTCGTCGACGACGGCGGCGTCGGCCGCCATCTCGGCCAGCAGGTCGTGGAGCGACCGGTGCGCCATCGCCACCGCCTTCCCGCGCGGATTGTGCGCGGTGCACAACGAAGCCGGCGGTCCTTGGCGACCGTCCCCTACCGAGGGTGTCCGGCCGGTTGGTTTCCTGTGAGCTACCGAAAGGTAACAGGCCCTCGCCGAAAGGTGCGCCCGATGCGGAAACGCCGGTTGCTGAACACCGTCCTCGTGACCTGCCTAGCCGCGGCGCTGGGCTCGGCGCCCGCCGCCGCGGCGGACGACAGCCTGCGACAGGTCCTCTTCGTGGGCAACAACTGGGAGGGGACGGCGGACATCATCGCACCCTCCGGCGACTACACGAAGATCGCGCGCGTGAACATGGTGCCGGACAAGGACGAACGGCTCACCGAGATCTACCTGAACCCGATCAAACTCGCGTTCTTCCTCGGTATCCGCAACGGCGTCGGCGAGGGGCACGACCAGCTCGTCGACGACCTCTACACGACCCCGGACGGCCGGGCGGTCGTCGCGTCCCGCCCGAGCTTCGCCGACGTGGTGTCGATCGACCTCGCCACCGGCCGGGTCAACTGGCGGTTCCCGGTGTCGGGTTTCCGGTCCGACCACATGGCGGTGTCGCCGGACGGCCGCAGCATCGCGGTCTCCGCTTCGACGTCGAACACCGTCCACGTGCTCGACATCGAGACCGGACGGCAGCTCGGCTCGTTCAAGACCGGCGACAAACCGCACGAGAACACCTACACCGACGGCGGCCGCTACCTCTGGAACAGCTCGATCGGCGAGGTGAACACCGCGCTCGACGCGCCGTGGCAGGACTTCACCAAGGGCGACCGGAAGCTCACCGTGGTCGACGCGAAGACGTTCCAGCAGGTCAAGGTGATCGACATGCGCCCGCGCCTGGACGCCTTCGGGCGTAGCGATCTGTCCGACTCCGTCCGGCCGGTGGCGTTCACCCCCGACGAGTCGAAGCTGTACTTCCAGGTGTCCTTCTTCAACGGTCTCCTCGAATACGACGTCGCCACCGACCGGATCACGAGGTCGAAGACGTTGCCGAAGAACCCGAACACCAGTGAGGACCGCACGACCTGGGTCAACGACTCGCGGCACCACGGGCTCTCGATGAGTCCCGCGGGCGACAAGCTCTGCGTCGCCGGGACGATGGACGACTACGCGACCATTGTGGACCGTGCGAGCCTGCGCGAGGCACAGCTCGTGCCGGCGGCGAAGCCGTACTGGGCGACCGTCAGCGGTGACGGAAAGCATTGCGTCATCTCGGAAAGCGCCTCGGACCAGGTGACCGCGATCGACTTCGCGACCGGCGCGAAGGTGAAGTCCGTCCCGGTCGGCGACCACCCGCAGCGCATCCGGATCGGCCACGTGCGCACCGGTAGTCTGCGCGGGTGAGCGAAGAGATCTGGGCGGCCCTCGGTGCGACATCCCTCGACGAGGTGCGGCGCCGCGCCGCGGTGATCGACGCGGTCACCGAGATCGAGCCAGTCGAGGTGGACGGTGCGGAGCGGTTCGCCTGGAACGACTGCGGCGGGCAGTCGGCCGTCTGGTACTTCACGCCGGACAAGCAGGCGCTGCTGCTGACCTTCGATCACGAGACGGACTTGAACCTGTACGCCGAAGGCACCTACGAGGTGCAGGAGGCGCTCTACGGCGGCGTCCCCGAAAACCTCGTCGCGCTGGTGCGGAACCGCCCCGAGAACTACGAGTCGCTGAACATCGTGGATGCGGGCACCGGCCAGACGATCCTGTACGCCGGTGGCGTGTTCTGGTTCGACGGCGCGCGGTGGGCACAGGCCGAAGGCTTCCTGGAGCACTGCCGCCGGGAAGGATTGGACCCGCTGAGCGAGTCGGGGTTCGCCTACTGCGTCGGCCCCTACCGGTTCGGCGAGGAATTCACCCCCGAGGCGATCGTCGAGGAGCGGGCCGCCGACGGCTGGTACGAGAACGACGCCGAGCGGGAGAAGTCGCTGACCGAGATCCGGGAGGTCTTCGCGCGGCTCGGCTGAGGCATCGCTCAGCGCACGATCTTGGCTCCGTTGTGGCACCGTTCCGGGAATGAGTCTGCGCCTGGGTCCGTTGCTGCGCCACGTCGACGAGACGTCGGCGACGGTATGGGTGGAGACCGGCACTGCCAGTGAGGTCGAGGTACTCGGCACGACCGCGAGGACGTTCGAGATCAAGGGGCATCACTACGCCCTGCTGGTGCTGACCGGCCTCGAACCCGGCTCGTGTGTCGAATACGAAGTGCGCGTGGACGGCGAAAAGGTTTGGCCCCTCGCCGATTCCGGGTTTCCGCCGAGCCGGATCCGGACCTTGCCCGAGGAGGAGTCGCGGGTCCGGCTCGTGTTCGGTTCGTGCCGCAAACCGCACGACGGCGACACCTTCGGCCCGGACGCGCTGGCCGCGTACGCCCGCCGGATGGCGGCGGGCGACGAAACCGAGTGGCCGCAGGCGTTGCTGATGCTGGGCGACCAGGTTTACGCCGACGAGACCACCGACGAGACGCAGGAGTGGCTGAAGCAGCGTCGTGACACCTCGAAACCGCCGGGCACGGAGGTGTCGGATTTCGAGGAGTACACCCACCTGTACTCCGAGGCCTGGGGCGAACCGGCGATCCGCTGGCTGCTGTCCACCGTGCCGACGTCGATGATCTTCGACGACCACGACGTCCGCGACGACTGGAACACCTCCCTCGCCTGGCAGCGGCGGATGCGCGCGCAACCGTGGTGGAAGGAGCGGCTGCGCGGCGCGATCATGAGCTACTGGGTCTACCAGCACCTCGGGAATCTCGGCCCCGCGGAGCTCGCCGAGGATCCGACCTTCCAGAAGGCCATCGCCTCCGGCGGGGACAACGCCGGGCTGCTCGCCGCGTTCGCCGACGAGGCCGACAGTGAACGCGACGGCACCAAGGGCGCGCGATGGAGCTATCGCCGCGACTTCGGTGGCGTGCGGCTGCTGGTCATCGACAGCCGGGCGGGGCGGATCCTGGCGAGCGGCGCCCGGGCCATGGTCGACGACGACGAATTCGCCTGGATCGAGAACAACGCCGCCGCGCCGTGCGACCACCTGCTGATCGGCTCGTCGCTGCCGTGGCTGCTGCCTCCGGTCGTCTCGCACCTGCAGTCCCTGAACGAGCGTGCCTGCGACCGTCCAGGGTGGCGCGGACGGCTCGCGGAGAAGATCCGCCAGGCCGCGGACCTCGAACACTGGGCGTCGTTCCGGGCGTCGTTCGACCGGCTCGCGGCGATGATCGCGCGTGAGGGCCGCCGGGACGAACCGCCGGCCACCATCGCGGTGCTCTCGGGCGACGTCCATCACGCCTACATCGCCGAGGCGCGCTATCCGGAGCCGGTGACTTCGACGGTCTTCCAGCTCACCTGCTCGCCGGTCCACAACGCCATGCCGCGCCAGCTCCGGCTGGCCTTCGCCGCAACCTGGTCGGCCCCGGTGGCGGCGATCGCGCGCCGCTGGGCCCGCCGCGGCGGGGTCGCCCCCGAACCGCTGACCTGGTCCAAGGTGTCCGGTCCGCATTTCGGCAACGTCATCGCCACGGTGGAGACCGAGGGCCGGGCGTGCGTCACCACCATCGAGCGGGCCATCGGCGACGGACTGGTCGAAGTGGCCAGGCGGAGGCTGGCCTGAGCCGGTTCCACGCTGGGTAATATCGGCGCGTGACAACCTCTGCCGAAACACTCGAGTTCCAGTCGGAGGCACGTCAGCTGCTTCAGCTGATGATCCACTCGATCTACTCGAACAAGGACACCTTCCTGCGGGAACTGGTGTCCAACGCCTCCGACGCACTGGACAAACTCCGCCTCGAAGCGTTCCGTGACAAGGACCTCCAGGCGGACACCGACGATCTCCACATCGAGATCGCGACCGAACCCGAAAACCGCACCCTCACCGTGCGGGACAACGGAATCGGGATGAGCCGGGACGACGTCGTGGCGCTGATCGGCACGATCGCGAAATCCGGCACCGCCGAATTCCTGAAGAAACTGAAAGAGTCCAAGGATTCCGCGGCTTCGCAGGACCTCATCGGCCAATTCGGCATCGGCTTCTACGCCAGTTTCATGGTGGCCGACAAGGTCACGCTGCTGACCCGCCGCGCCGGATCGGACGAGGGCGTCCGCTGGGAGTCCGAGGGCGAGGGCACGTACACCATCGAGACGGTGCCGGACCTGCCGCAGGGCACGTCGGTCGTCCTGCACCTCAAGCCCGAGGACGCCGAAGACCAGCTCTTCGACTACACCTCGGCCACGAAGATCAAGCAGATCGTCAAGAAGTACTCGGACTTCATCACCTGGCCGATCCGCATGACCGAGGGCGACGAGGTCGTCACGGTCAACTCGATGAAGGCGCTGTGGGCCCGCCCGTCCAGCGACGTCACCGAAGACGAGTACAACGAGTTCTACAAGCACGTCGCGCACGACTGGAACAACCCGCTGGAGACGATCCGGCTCCAGGCCGAGGGCACCTTCGAGTACCAGGCGCTGCTGTTCCTGCCGGGCCACGCGCCGCTCGACCTGTTCATGCGGGAGCGCAAACGCGGCGTCCAGCTGTACGTGAAGCGCGTCTTCATCATGGACGACTGCGAAGCGCTGATGCCGGAGTACCTGCGCTTCGTGAAGGGCGTCGTCGACGCGCAGGACCTCTCGCTCAACGTCTCGCGCGAGATCCTGCAGCAGGACCGGCAGATCCAGCTGATCCGCCGACGGCTCGTCAAGAAGGTCCTTTCGACGGTCAAGACCATGATGGCCGACGAGAACCCGTACAAGTACGAGACGTTCTGGAAGGAGTTCGGCCGCGCCGTCAAGGAAGGCCTGCTGGACGACCACGAGAACCGCACCGCGATCCTCGACATCTGCTCGTTCGCCTCGACCAACGATCCGGAGAAGCTGACGTCGCTGCGTGAGTACGTCGAGCGGATGAAGGACGGCCAGGAGCACATCTACTACCTGACCGGCGAGTCGCGGCAGAGCATCGAGAACTCACCGCACCTGGAAGCCTTCAAGGCCAAGGGGTACGAGGTGCTCGTGCTCACCGACCCGATCGACGAGATGTGGGTCGACGCGGTTCCGGGCTTCGAGGAGAAGCAGTTCCAGTCGGTCGCGAAGGGCGAGGTCGAACTCGACTCCGACACCACCGACGAGCAGAAGGAAGAGTTCTCCGGGCTGCTGACCTGGCTGACGAAGACGCTCGAAGACCAGGTCAAGGAGGTCCGGCTCTCGTCGCGGCTGACGACGTCGCCCGCCTGCATCGTCGGCGACACGAACGACGTCACCCCGACGCTGGAGAAGATGTACCGCGCGATGGGCCAGGAAATGCCGCAGATCAAGCGGATCCTGGAACTCAACCCCGGCCACCCGCTGGTGTCCGGGCTGCGGGACGCCTTCGCCGCACAGGGCGAGAACGACGGGCTCGCCGAGACCGCGGAACTGTTGTACGGCATGGCTTTGCTCGCCGAAGGCGGTGAACTGGGCGACCCCGCCCGCTTCACGAAGCTCCTCGCCACCCACCTCCAGAAGACCCTGTAGGGAGCTGAAGGGGACTTTCCCCGCATAAGACGCCACGAAGGGGCCCTTCACCGCATCACATGCGGTGAAGGGCCCCTTCAGCCCATTACGGCCGGGTCCGCCAGAGCACCAGCACGAAGTACGGCGTCCCGACCATCGCGATGACCAGCCCCGCCGGGATCTGGGCGGGCGCGATGACCGTCCGCCCGACGGTGTCCGCGACGCTCACCAGCAGCGCCCCGAGCGCCGCGGCCACCGGGAGCACCCGGCCGTGCCGTCCGCCGACCAGCGAACGCGCCAGATGCGGCGCGACCAGCCCGACGAACACGACCACGCCGATCGCGGACACCGCGGTGGCCGCCAGGATCCCGGAGGCGCCCAGCACGAGCAGCCGGGACCGCTCGATCCGCATCCCGAGCACACGCGGGGTGTCCTCGTCGAGGGCGTGCAGATCCAGCTCGCGATGCTTGGCCCACAGCAACGGCAGCAGCGCGAGGAGCGCCAGCGCCACGGGCGCGACCTGCTCCAGCGTGCGGCCGTAGGTCGATCCCGAAAGCCAGGTCAGCGCCTTGGCCGAGTTCCACGGGTCGGAGACCACGATCAGCAGGTTGATCAGCGCCATCCCGGCCGACCAGACCGCGATGCCGATGATCACCAGCCGGTCCGAATCCAGCCCCGAACGCCACGCCAGCCCGTAGACCAGCAGGAAGACGACGGCCGCGCCGAGCCCGGCGGCACCGGCGATCGACCAGGCGCCGACCGTGGGGACGACGGTGATCAGCGTGATCGCGCCGAGCCCGGCGCCCGCGGTGATGCCGAGCAGACCGGGTTCGGCGAGCGGGTTGCGGCTGACCGACTGGATCCCGCAGCCCGAAACCGCCAGCGCGGCACCGGCGAGCAGCGCGGCCAGCACCCGAGGAAGTCGTTGGTCCAGCACGAAGGTGAGCGCCGTCCCGGTGTTTCCGGTGACCCAGTTCGCGAGGTCGCCGAGCAGCACCATCCGGTCGCCCAGCATCAGCCCCACCAGCGGGACGACGGCGAGCAGCGCCACCAGTGCGACGGAAATGGTCACGAGCCGCCGGGTCGATCCGGCGACCCCGACGCGTCCGGCCGGAGCCGGACGGCGCGAGCCGCTTCCCCGGCCGCGCCGCGCCAGCCACACCATCACGACGGCGCCGACGATCGTGGTCACCACTCCGGTCGGCACCCGCACGGCCTCGGCCGAACCCATGATCGCGCGCAGGACGACGTCGGCGCCGAGCACCGTCACCACGCCGACCAGCCCGGAGACCGGCAGCAGCGCGCGGTGTTTGGCGATCGGCAGCAGCAGCCGCGTGATCACCGGCGCACACAGGCCGACGAACCCGACCGGTCCGGCCACGGTCACCGCCGCCGCGGTCAGCGCGACGGTCAGCACGACCGCGCCGATCCTGGTCCGGCGGACCCGCAGGCCGAGCAGGGTCGCGTTGTCGTCACCGAGGGCGAGGACGTCGAGTTTGCGGCCCATCGCGATGAGCGCCACCACGGCGACCACCACGATCGGCGTCATCTGTCCGGTCGCCCGCAGGTCGGAGACGGTGAGCGAGCCGCTGCCCCAGGCGAACAGCCCGTTCGTCTCCTGCTCGAACAGGAGCAGCAGCAGGATGGTCACCGAGTTGAGCGCCAGCAGGACCGCCGAGCCCACGAGCACCAGCCGCGGGCTCGCCGAACCGCCGCCCGCCAGTCCCAGCACGACGACGGCCGCGGCGAGCCCGCCCGCGAACGCCGCCCCGCCCACCGGCACGAGCGGCAGCGAAAGCCCGAACGCGGAGATGGCCACCACGGCGAAATGCGCGCCCGCGTTGACCGCGAGCGTGTCGGGCGAGGCGAGCGGGTTCCGTGCCACGGACTGCATTCCCGCGCCCGCGACGCCGAGCGCGACCCCGAGCAGCAACGCGGCGAGCAGCCGGGGGACGCGCGAACCCTCCAGTACCGCGAGGGTCTGCGCGTCGCCCTGGCCGAAGATCGCCTTCACCACGTCCAGCGGACCGGACGTCGAGGTGCCCTGGGTCAGGTGGATGCCGGCGAGGACGGCGATGAGCAGCACCAGTCCCGCCGACACCACCGCGGTGCGGATCGTCTGCGGCGCCCGCACGGTTTCGACGAGTCCTCGGCGGGGCGAAGTACCTCGGACCTCGGTCTTCATCAGGCGGTGACGGCCTTCACGATCTGGTCGGCGGTCATGATGATCGACTTCGGCCCGCCGAAGGTCCACGTTCCGGCCTGGAGCTTGTGGATCTTCTTCGAGACCACGAACGGCAGGCGCTGGTAGACGGCGTTCTGCGCGAGACCGGTGGTGAAAACGTCCTCTTCGGCCGCGCTGTAGAACAGCACGGTCTTCGGGTCGGTGAGCGCGGTCAGGCCCTCGACGTCGGTCTGGCCGAGACCCCACTGCGGGTCGACCTTGCCGGTCCAGGCGTTCTTGAGGCCGACGGCCTCGGCGGTGTCGGAGACCAGCGAGCCCTTGCCGAACGGGCGGATGCTGACGGTGCTGCCTTCGAGGTAGCCGTCGGCCATCAGGAACGGGGTGCCCGCGGCGCCCTTGGCCTCGACGGCCTTCTTGCCCTCGGCGAGTTTGGCGTCCATTTCGGACAGGACCTTGTCCGCTTCGGACTCCTTGCCGACCGTCTTCGCGATCAGCTTGAAGTCCTCGCGCAGCCGGTCGAAGTTACGGCTCGCGTCGCTGGACTTGGTGACCACGACCGGCACGTACTTCTCGATCTGCGGCACCAGCGTCGAGTCGCGTTCCTCGGCCATGATGACGACGTCGGGGTTCAGCCCGACGATCGCGTCGACACTGGGCTCGTTGCGCTTGCCGACGTCCTTGACCTCGGCGGTCAGCGGGGCGGCCTTGTCCCAGACGTTGTAGCCCGCGACGTCCGCGGCGCCGACCGGCATGACCCCGAGCGACGCGACCATCTCGGCCTCGCCCCATTCGAGCGCGACGACCCGCTTGGCGGGGGCCTTGAGGTTGACGGCCTTTCCGCGCGCGTCGGTCACCGTGACCGGTCCGCTCGCGGCGGCGTCGCTCGGCGCGACGGCGGTGTTCTCGGTGGTGCCGCAGGCGGACAGCAGCAGGGCCGTCGCCGCGACGAGGGCGGCAGGGGTCAGCAAACGCATGGTTCTTCCTGGTTTTCTCAGGCGGGCCTGGGCGAATGCCGCCCGAGTGGCCTGCAGTGGATCGCGCCCGTCACCGGGTCGTTCGCGACGTGGACGGTGACGCCGTAGGCCTGGGAGAGGTGCTCGGTGGTGAGCACCTGCCCGATGTCACCCGTGGCCACGATGGTTCCCTCGCTCAGCAGCACGACCTCGTCGGCGATGATCGCCGCGTGGTCGAGGTCGTGCAGCACCACGCCGACCGCGACGCCTTCGTTGGCCAGATCGCGGACGACGTCGAGGATCTCGACCTGATAGCGGAGGTCGAGATGGTTGGTGGGCTCGTCGAGCAGCAGCACGGAGGTCTGCTGGGCGAGGCAGGACGCGAGCCAGACCCGCTGGAGTTCGCCGCCGGAGAGCTCGTCGACGCCGCGTTCGGCCATCGGCGTCACCCCGGTCAGCTCCATCGCGCGCCGGATCGCGGCGGCGCCGTCGACGTCGACCCCGCGCCAGCCCGAGCGGTACGGGTACCGGCCGTAGGAGACGACGTCACGCACCGAAACGCCACTCGGCGTGGGCCGGTGCTGGGTCAGCAACGTGACCCGCCGGGCGAACTCCTTGCCGGACAACGCGTTCCCGCCCCAGACGGCGCGTTCCCCGAGTCGGACGCCGCCCTCGCGAGGTTTGTGCAGCCGCGCCAGCGAACGCAGGAGCGTCGACTTGCCGGAGCCGTTCGGCCCGACGAGCGCGGTCACCAGGCCGGCGCGCAGCGACAGGGACACCCCGTCCACCACGGCCCGCTCATGGTGCGCGAGCACCAGGTCATGGCCGGTGAGCAGCGCGTCTTCCGTAGACATGAGGGGAGCCTAACCTAAGAGGCGGCTCGGACCCATGTCACGAGAGACACAGAGCGCGGGGTGATTGTCCGGTTACGCGACCCGGGCGGCTTCCCGCCGTCGCTTGGCCAGCCTCTTCCCGACGATCCCGTGCCGCGGCCCGAACAAGTACACCAGCGTGAACCCGGCGCCCTGCACCAACACGATCATCCCGCCGGACGCGGTGTCGAGGTGGTAGCTCAGGTAAAGCCCGGTCACCGCCGCGAGCACCGAGAACGACGGCGCGATCACCAGCATCCGGCCGAACCGGTCGGTCAGCAGGTACGCCGTCGCGCCGGGGATGATCAGCATCGCCACCACGAGGATCACGCCGACCACCTGCAGCGCCACCACCGCGGTCAGCGCGAGCAGGCCGAGCAGCGCCGCACCGAGCACCCGCGGGTTCAGCCCGATGGCGTGCGCGTGCGTGGGATCGAAGGCGTACAAGGTGAAATCGCGGCGTTTGAGTACCAGCAGGGTGAGCGTGATCGCGCCGAGGACACCGATCTGGAGCAGATCCGAGGTGTCCACGCCGAGCAGGTTCCCGAAGATGATGTGGTTCAGGTCGGTCTGGCTCGGCGTCACCGAGATCAGCACGAGCCCGAGCGCGAACAGCGTGGTGAACACGATGCCGATCGCGGCGTCCTCCTTGACGCGGCTGGTGTCGCGGACGACGCCGATCAGCGCCACGGCGAGGAAACCGAAGACGACGGCGCCCAGCGCGAAGGGCGCGCCGAGGACGTACGCGAGCACGACACCGGGCAGAACGGCGTGCGAGACCGCGTCGCCCATGAGCGACCAGCCGATCAGCACCAGCCAGCAGGAGAGCACCGCGCAGACCGCGGACGCGATGACCGTGGACGCCAGCGCCCGCACCATGAAGTCGTAGCTCAGCGGTTCGAGGAACAGGTCGTGGAGACTCACGCGAGTTCCTCTTCCCGTCGCAGGACATCGAGTCCGAAGGCCAGCGCGAGGTTCTCCGGCCGGAGAACCTCTCCGGGCGAGCCGTGCGCGAGCACCTTGCGCATCAGCAGGATCGCCTCGTCGGCCAGTCCGGGAAGCGCGTGCAGGTCGTGCGTGGAGATCAGGACCGCTGCGCCGTCGGCCGCGAGTTCCTTGAGCAGCCGCGTGATCGTGGCTTCGGACCGCTTGTCCACACCGGCGAACGGCTCGTCCAGCAGCAGGACACGGGCGCCTTGGGCGATGCCGCGCGCGACGAACGCGCGTTTGCGCTGCCCGCCGGACAACTGGCCGATCTGGCGTCCGGCGAGTTCGGTCAGTTCGACCCGTTCCAGCGCGTGGTCGACGGCTTCGTGGTCGGCGCGGCGCGGCCGCCGCGTGAAGCCGAGCCGCCCGTAGCGGCCGGTCATCACGACATCCCGCACCGACAGCGGGAACGACCAGTCGACGTCCTCGCTCTGCGGCACGTACCCGATCACGCCGGTCTTGCGGGCACGGGCGGGGGTGCCGCCGTCGATCGACACCGTGCCGGTGTCCGGCCGGACCATGCCCATGATGGTCTTGAACAGCGTCGACTTGCCGGAGCCGTTCATCCCGACCAGCCCGCAGACATGCCCGTGTTCGAGCGTGACGTCGACACCGTCGAGCGCGAGGACGTCGCCGTAGTGCACGGTGACGCCTTCGACGCGGATCGCCGCCGTCACGGCTTCGCTCCGGTGAGCGCGGCGACGATCGTCTTCGAGTCGTGGCGGATGAGGTCGAGATAGGTCGGCACCGGGCCTTCGGGACCGGACAGGGAATCCACGTACAGGACGCCGCCGAACGCGGCACCGGTCGCGGAGACCACCTGCTGCATCGGTGCGTCCGAGACGGTCGACTCGCAGAACACCGCGGGGACCTTGTTCTGCTTGACGAATTCGATGGCGCGGGTGATCTGCTGCGGGGTGGCCTGCTGTTCGGCGTTGACCGCCCAGATGTACCGCTCGGTGAGGCCGGTGTCGCGCGCGAGATAGGAGAAGGCGCCTTCGCAGGTGACCAGCGCTCGCTCGTTCTGCGGCAGGCCGCTCAGCGCACCCGTCATCTCGTCCCGCACCTCCTTCAGTTTCGCCTTGTAGGCGTCGCCGTTGGCCTTGAACACGGCGGCGTCGCCGGAGGAGAGTTCGCTGAACGCCTTCACCATGTTGTCCACGTAGATACCCACATTCGTCGGTGACATCCACGCGTGCGGGTTCGGCTTTCCCTGATAGGCGTCCTCACCGATGGCGATGGGCTGGACGCCCTCGCTGACCACCTTGTGCGGCGCGTCGCTCTCCTTGACGAACCGGGCGAACCACGCCTCCAGGTTCAGCCCGTTGTCGAGGATCAGGTCGGCCTTCGCGGCCTTCTTGATGTCGTCCGGGGTGGGCTCGTAGCCGTGGATCTCGGCGCCGGGTTTGGTGATCGACTCGACCCGGAGTTTGTCGCCCGCGACGTTCGAGGCGATATCCGCCAGGACCGTGAACGTGGTCAGCACGACCGGCCGCTTGTCGTCGTCCCCTCCGGCGGGGCCGCCGCAAGCGGACAGGACGAGTGCGGACGCCGCCAGCGCGCACACGGTCTTGCGCAGATTCGCCATACCGCGAGTTTAGAGTTCGGCGTGCCGAACTTCCAACTCTCGTGTGCCTTAAATCTCTGGGTGAACCCACGTCCGCGATCGACATCGGCAGGGCGCGGCCTGGGAGGAAGGGTGCCCTGCCACCGCGATAGCGGGGCCTTCGGCCGGGCGGGTTCACGCGTTGTGTCCGTTCCCGGTATGCGGGTCAGCTCCGCCACCCGGTGCTTAAATCTCCGTCGCGGTCCGGTCGCGCTCCTTCACCGTTTCCAACAGGAGCTGGGAGACGTCGCGCACGGTGACGTTCTCGCCACGCTGCTCGCTCTGCCGCTGCACGAGACCGTCGTTCAGCATCACGCGGCAGAACGGACAGCCGGTGACGATCGTCTCGGCGTCCGTGCCGAGCGCTTCGTCGACGCGTTCGAGGTTGATGCGTTTGCCGATCTGCTCCTCCATCCACATCCGCGCGCCGCCGGCGCCGCAGCAGAGCGAGCGGTCGGCGTGCCGGGGCATCTCGCTGAGTGTCGCGCCGGTCGCCCCGACGAGTTCGCGCGGCGGCTCGTAGACCTTGTTGTGGCGGCCGAGGTAACACGGGTCGTGGTAGGTCACCGGGCCGGCGTCGACCGGTTTGACCGGCGTCAGTCTGCCCGCGCGGACGAGCCGGTTCAGCAGTTGCGTGTGGTGCAGGACCTCGTAGTGCCCGTCCAGTTGCGGGTACTCGCGGCCGAGCGTGTTGAGACAGTGCGGGCAGGTGGTGACGATCTTGCGGGTGCCCGGTTCGCGGCCGTCGAAGACCGCGTTCAGCGTCTCGACGGTCTGCTGCGCGAGCATCTGGAAGAGGAACTCGTTGCCGGAGCGGCGCGCCGGGTCGCCGGTGCACGACTCGTCGGTGCCGAGGATCGTGTACTTCACCCCGGCGAGATGCAGCAGCTCGGCGGTGGCGCGGACGGTCTTGCGGGCGTTGTCGTCGAAGGCGCCCGCGCAGCCGACCCAGTAGACGTACTCGACGTCGTCGGCGAGTTCGCCGTCGAAGATCGGCACCTCGAAATCGAGCTCCTTTGTCCACGCCAGGCGGTCTGAATTGTTCTGGCCCCAGGGGTTTCCCTTGGTTTCGAGGTTCTTGAACAACACGCCGAGTTCGCTCGGGAAGGCCGATCCGATCATCACCTGGTAGCGGCGCATGTCCACGACGTGGTCGACGTGCTCGATGTCGACCGGGCACTGTTCGACGCAGGCGCCGCAG
The DNA here is from genome assembly GCF_042797905.1 of Amycolatopsis sp. NPDC057786. Taxonomy (NCBI): domain Bacteria; kingdom Bacillati; phylum Actinomycetota; class Actinomycetes; order Pseudonocardiales; family Pseudonocardiaceae; genus Amycolatopsis; species Amycolatopsis sp. NPDC057786. Next base: position 45,272 of record NZ_JBHVKW010000039.1, on the reverse strand, counting down.
GTGGTGCAGGACCAGAGGACGTCCGGGTCGATGACGCCGAAGTCCTCCTTGGTGCCGACCAGAGGGCGTTCTTCGGGCGCTTCCTTGCCGTCCAGGATGTACGGCGCCTTCTCGAAGAGGTGGTCGCGCAGATCCATGATCAACAGCTTGGGGGACAAGGGTTTCCCGGTGTTCCACGCCGGGCACTGCGACTGGCAGCGGCCGCATTCGGTGCAGGTGGCGAAGTCGAGCATGCCCTTCCAGGTGAAGTCCTCGATCTTGCCGCGGCCGAACGTGTCGTCCTCGCCCGGATCCTCGAAGTCGATCGGCTTGCCGCCGGATTCCATCGGCAGCAACGGGCCGAGCGCGTCCGGGAGCCGCTTCGCCGTGACGTTGACCGGTGCCAGGAAGATGTGCAGGTGCTTGGAGTAGAGCACGATCGACAGGAACGCCAGCATCACGCCGATGTGCAGCAGCAGCCCGACGGTCTCCAGCGGTTCCGTGACCGACGGGCCCAGCGGCTCCCGGAGCTCGCCCACGCCAAGGGAGACCCAGGCGCCCGACTCGTACGGAAAGACGCCGACCGCCGCCGACGCGCCCCGGAAGAGGAACATCGTCCAGATCACGTTGAAGATCATGAACAGGATCAGCCAGGCGCCGCCGGTGTGCGACCCGAAGAAGCGCGACGCGCGGTCTTTCCGCTCGGGTGCCTGGCGGATCCGGATGACCGCGAACACCGCGAGCGAGACGAGCACCGCGACCGCGATGAAGTCCTGGAGGAAGCCCAGTACCGCCCAGTGCCCGATGAGCGGGATGTGGAAGTCGTGGTCGAACAGGGCGCCGTACGCCTCGACGTAGACCGACCCGAGGATCACGAAACCCCAGAACGTGAACAGATGCGCGAGCCCGGGGACGGACCACTTGAGCAGTTTGCGCTGCCCGAAGACCTCGGCCAGATGCGTTTTCGCGCGGACGGCCATGACGTCCGAGCGTTTTTCGTCCGGCTGGCCGGAGCGGATCAGTTTGGTGAGCCAAAGCGCGCGGCGGGCGGCGAAGGCGAGACCGGCGACGGTGATGAGCAGACCGAGGATGAGGCGAACGAGCACGAGTCCTCCGGGGGAGAATCGGCTCAGTGAGAGCCGGTGTAGTACCGGCACGCCTTGCAGGCGTACCGCATTTTGGCCACTCGCCACCGTTTTCGGTAGGCCTCGAGCTTTCCCGGCCGTGGCGGATGCACGCCGAGCCTGCGGTGACGGCGGATCCGCCGCCCCGTTTCGAAGAGTTCGGTCGCCAGGCCGAGATAGGCGCGCCGGAGCGCGATCCCCGGCTCCGCGGCGAGATTGTCTCGGCAGAATCGGTGCAGCAGAGCGAGATCCGGGAGGCCGGGGGAGGTGACGCCGGGAAGATGCTCGACCACGCCGAGGCCGGGATGTCCTGGGGGAACGGAGAATCTGGCGGGAAGTCCACAATGGATGCAGGTGAGCGTGCAACTCAGACATCGGGTGACGTGGCGGATTCGCCGTTCGCGCCGATCCTCGTCGATCGTTTCGCGAACGTGCCACCCCATGGAGCCTCCCAAGACCGTGGTGTGTCCTGTGTCACTCTCAATACTGGAGAGTAGGGCCCGCTCCGGTGGTGCGACAGGTCCAACCGGATGGCTTCGGAGCGGCCGGTCGGCGTAACGCTCCGCACTCTCACGCGACGCCTGTGCGCCGCGCGGGGTGTCTCAAAGGAGCCCTTCAGGACGTTGAGCGTCTCAAAGGGGCCCTTCGTGACGTCCCCGGTGGCGGCGAAGCGCCAAGAGACCGGCTTGCCTCGTGCCCGAATGTGGCATTGGAGACCCTCAATGTCCCCAATGCCACCTTCGGGGCACCTCGCAACCCGCCTTCGCCGTAGCCGCAACCTCCGAGTCAGTCCGCTTCAAAGGACCGCAAGTAGAGGACTGAATGCGGCGGGTGGCCGCGCACGCCTCCGGGTGTCGTGACCCAGTCGTAGCCGAAAACGGCCCGCCCGCCGTCACGCGCTGGTTATAGTCCTGACCCGGGGTAATGGGGGAGGGAACGACGGCGATGGGCGGGTTCGTCACCGCGGCTCTGGGTTTTCCGGCCGTGCTCTTCAGCTTCCTGCTGATCGTGGTGATCGGCTACTGGCTGCTGGCCCTGTTCGGCGCCTTCGACCTCGACGAGTTCGACGGCGGCGACGGGCTCCTGGCGGGCTTCGGCGGGGTCCCACTGTCCCTTTCGCTCTCTTTACTGATCGCATTCACCTGGTTCGCCAGCCTGGCAGGGACGGTTCTTCTCGATGACCTGGAGCTTTCGACACCATCGAGGATCGGGCTCGGGGTCGGCGTGCTCGCCGTCGCGCTCGTGCTCGGCACACTCGGGACGAGGGTGATCGTGGTGCCGCTACGTCGCGTCTTCGGCCCCGCGAAGGAACCGAGCAGGAGGGACTTCGTCGGCAGGGCCGCGGTCATCCGCACCTCGTCGGTCACCCATGACTTCGGCCAGGCCGAAGTCGCCGCCGCCGACGGGTCGACGGCCATTGTGGACGTTCGCCAGGCGGGCGAAGGCAACCTCACGGCGGGCAGCCGCGTAGTTCTCTATGACTACGACTCCGAACGCGAGTTCTTCTGGGTCGAGTCCTTGGACATCTGAAGCAGAAAAGGAACACTATGGGTGCCATCAGTGTGGGGGCCGGCGTGCTGATCGCCGTGGTAGTCGTCATCCTCCTGGTCTTGCTCTTCACGATCACCAGGTTGTTCAAGAAGGTGCCGCAGGGTAAGGCGCTGATCATCTCGAAGGTCCGCCGCGTCGACGTGACGTTCACCGGCGCGATCGTCCTGCCGGTGCTGCACAAGGCCGAGATCATGGACACCTCCGTCAAGGCCATGGAGATCACCCGGACCGGCCGCGAGGGCCTGATCTGCCGGGACAACATCCGCGCCGACATCCGGATCTCGTTCTTCGTGCGGGTCAACAAGACCGTCGAGGACGTCATCAAGGTCGCGCAGGCCATCGGCACCGAACGCGCCAGCGACGAGGCGACCCTGCAGGAGCTGTTCAACGCCAAGTTCTCCGAGGCGTTGAAAACCGTCGGCAAGCAGCTGGACTTCGTGGATCTCTACACCAAGCGCCACGAGTTCCGCGACCAGATCATCCGCGTCATCGGCACCGACCTCAACGGGTACAGCCTGGAGGACGCGGCCATCGACTACCTCGAGCAGACGCCGATGGCGCAGCTCGACTCCGCGAACATCCTCGACGCGCAGGGCATCCGCAAGATCACCGAGCTGACCGCGATCGAGCACGTGCGCACGAACGAGTTCCGCCGCAGCGAGGAGAAAGAGATCACCCGCCAGAACGTGGACGCCCGCGAGGCGATCCTCGAACTGGAGCGGCGGCAGGCCGACGCGGAGATCAAGCAGAACCGCGAGGTCGAGACCATGCGGGCGCGCGAAGAGGCCGAGATCGCGAAGGTGCAGGCGGAGGAGCGGCTCAAGTCGCAGGCCGCGCAGCTGCGGACGGACGAGCAGCTCGGCATCCAGCACCAGAACCAGCAGCGTGAGATCGAGGTCGCGGGCAAGAACCGCGAGCGGGTCATCGCCATCGAGAGCGAGCGCATCGAGAAGGACCGGCTGCTCGAGGTCATCGGCCGCGAACGCGAGACCGAGCTGTCCCGGATCGCCAAGGACAAGGAAGTCGAGACCGAGAAGCGGTCCATCGCCGAGGTGATCCGCGAGCGGATCGCGGTCGAGAAGACCGTCGCGGAGCAGGAAGAGAACATCAAGAAGCTCCGCGTCGTCGAAGAGGCGGAGCGGCAGCGCTCGGCGATCATCATCCGGGCCGAGGCCGAGGCGCAGGAAAACCTCGTCAAGGACATCAAGGCCGCGGAGGCGGCCGAGGCCGCGTCGAAGCACAAGGCCCGCGAGGAACTGACGCTGGCCGAGGCCCGCCAGCAGGCCGCCGAGCTGGACACCCGCGCCAAGATCCGCCTGGCCGAAGGCATCCAGGCCGAGGAGGCCGCCATCGGGCTGGCCGCGGCGCAGGTCAAGGAACGCGACGCCGACGCGCTGGAGAAGGTCGGCCGGGCCGAGGCGATCGTCGAACGCGAGAAGGCGATCGTGCTCGCGGACGGGATGCGCGACAAGCTCAAGGGCGAGGCCGAAGGTCTCACCGAGAAGGCCGCCGCGATGGCCGCGCTCGACACCGCCAGCCGCCAGCACGAGGAGTACCGCTTGCGCCTGGAGGCCGAGAAGGAGATCCGGCTCGCCGCGCTCAACGTGCAGCGCGAGGTCGCCGAGGCACAGGCCACGGTGCTGGGCATCGGGCTGGAGAAGGCCGACATCGACATCGTCGGCGGCGAGACGATGTTCTTCGAGAAGGTCATCGGCTCGATCGGACTCGGCAAGAGCGTGGACGGCTTCGTCGAGCACTCGGACGTCGTCCAGACGCTCGGGAAGTCGTGGCTCGACGGTTCGGGCAGCTTCACCGACGACCTGACGAAACTGGTCGGCTCGGTGAGCACGGAGGACGTGAAGAACCTGACGCTGTCGGCCTTCCTGGCCAAGCAGTTGCAGGCGGGCGGCCCGGACAGCGACAAGCTGCGTGAGCTGCTGTCGATGGCGCAGCGGCTCGGCCTCGCCGACACCTCTGTCGCCACCCTCGCCCCCGCGAAGCAGTGACGACGACCGAACCGGCGGCAGGAACGGAGCAGCTGGACGCGGGCACCTATGAGGTGCTCCGCGCCCGGCTCGCCGCACAGGCCGCCGAACTGGCGAAACGCGCGGACGAGCTCAACACCGCGCGGCTCGGGGTCTTCGGCAGCGCGCAGCTCGCGCTGATCGGCACGGAGCGGATCCGCACGGCGAACAACTGCGTGCCGCGGGACGTCGTGTCGGTCGGCGGGCGGATGTTGTTCGGCTACAACGTCTTCATCGGCCTCAAACCCGAGACGACGGTCGACGACGTCTTCTCGCTGCACGGCTTCAGCCATGACAAAGAAGCGTTCCGCTTCGACGACGTGCCCGCCGAAGAGCTGCCGGAGCTGTTGCGCGACGAGCAGTTCGTCCGCGACTTCGCCGAGCTGTACCGGTATTACCGGCAGGCGAAGCTGCTGCAGCTGCGGCGGGTCGAGGGCAAACTGCTCGCGGTGTTCCAGATCGGTCCGCGGACCGAGGACATCCGCGTGCTGCGCTGGGGGATCGCCGCCGACGGCAAGGTGTCCTATGTGGACAGCCGAGGAGAACGCGACCACGTCTTCCCGCCGTCGCACGACTTCGAATGGATCGAGACCAGCCGCGAGCAGCACGTCCTCGGTCGGCATCCGCATATCTCGATCGAGGACGACGTGTTCGTCGAGACCGTCGGCGGCAACCTGACGATCAAGGTCGAGAACAACACCGAAACCGGTGAGGGCGTCTACGCCGAACCGGTCGACGAGCCACTGCAGAGCCTCGCCGACGCCGAGGTCTCCTATGCCAGGATCGGCCCGCTGATCCTGCTGCGGATCCTGCCCTACAAGGAGACGGTGTACCGGTACCTCGTGTTCAACACCCGTACGCGGGACGTGGTGCGCCTCGACGGGATCGGGCAGGCGTGCCAGCGGCTGCCCGAGGACCACGGGATCATCTTCCCCGGCGGCTACTATCTCGACACGGGTGTCAGCAAGACCTTCGACACCACCGTGGACGGTCTCGAATTCGAGCGCGTGATCCGCTCGCCCAACGGCGAGGACGTGCTCTACGTCTTCCACGCGCGGGCCGAGGGACGCTCGCTGCTCCTGCCGTACAACGTGATCCGCAAAGAGGTCTCGAACCCGATCCCGTGCCACGGGTACTCGCTGTTCGACGACGGCACGATGGTGTTGTTCCGCGCGCTGTCCGACGAGCCGAGCCGCGTGCATCCGATGCAGGTGTGGCGGACGCCGTTCCAGTCGGACACGTACGCGGCGTCGCAGCCCGCCGGCACCGGGCCGCTGGAGCGGGTGGGCAACGCCGATCTGGTCCGCGGGATCTCCGACTGTCTTTCGATCGGCCGGATGGTCGGCGAGATGGCGCCGTCCGCGGCGGTGTTCGAGGCCCTGATCGCCGCGTGCGCGCGGGTCTTCGACCACTATCACTGGCTCGGTGAGGCCGAACTCGGCGATCTGCGGTCGCCGCTGTCGGAGGTCCGGGTCACCGCCGAACAGGTGCTCGACGAGTTCGAGACGGTCACCGCGCTCACCTCGCAGGCGGCCGAGGCCGTCGAAGAGGCGGCCGCGGAGACCGCGTCGCTCGTGCGGAAGGTGCGGGGCGAGGCGCTGAACGCGGCCGACGCGTGGGTGCGCAGGCTCGCGGAAATGCACCGCGCGCGAGGACATCTCGTCACCGTGCGGGAACTGCGCTATGTCGACACCGGCCGGGTCGACAAGTTGATCGCCGACCTCGACACGGAATTCGGCGAGGCCGCGCAGCGCGCCGTCCGGTTCCTGCAGGGCGAGGACGCGTTCACGAGCTACCACGCCGAGGTCGACGGGCTGATCGAGGCCGCGGGCGCGATCTCCACGGTCGCCGAGGCCGTCCCGGTCGCCGAGCGGCTGGACGAGCAGTCCGCCGGCCTCGAAGTCCTCACGGACGTCGTCGGCGGCCTGGACATCGCGGACGCCGTGGTGCGGACGAAGATCCTCGAACGCGTCGGCGAGGTCATCGGCGCGGTCAACCGGGCTCGCGCGACCCTCGAAGCGCGTCGCAAGGAACTGCTGGAGACCGAGGGCCGGGCGGAGTTCGCCGCCGAGTTCGCGCTGCTCGCGCAGGCGATCACCGGCGGGCTCGCGATCGCGGACACTCCCGACCGTTGCGACGAGCAGCTCGGCAGATTGCTGCTGCAGCTGGAAAACCTCGAATCGCGGTTCGGCGAGTTCGATGACTTCCTCGCGTCGCTCGGCGAGAAGCGCACCGACGTCTACGAGGCGTTCTCCTCGCGCAAGCAGGCACTGCTCGACGAGCGGGCGCGTCGCGCGGACCGGCTGGTCGATTCGGCCGAGCGGATCCTCTCGAGTGTCACCAGGCGGGTCGGCTCGCTCGGTTCGGTCGACGAGATCAACACCTACTTCGCTTCCGACCCGATGGTCGCGAAGCTGCGCAGCGTCGTCGCCGAACTGCGGGACCTCGGCGACCAGGTGCGCGCCGAAGAGCTGGAAGGGCGGGTCAAGGCCGCCCGCCAGGAGGCAGGCCGCGCGCTGCGTGACCGGCTCGACCTCTACGGCGAGGGCGGGGAGACGATCCGCCTCGGCCGCAACACCTTCGCGGTCAACACGCAGGACATCGACCTCACCCTGGTGCCGCACGACGGCGGGATGAAGTTCGCGATCACCGGGACCGACTACCGCTCTCCCGTGCGGGATCCCTCGTTCGAGGAGACGCGGCAGTATTGGGACCAGTTGCTGGTCTCGGAATCGCCCGAGGTCTACCGCGCCGAATACCTGGCGACGTCGATCCTGGCCGAACAGCCGGATCTGCAGGAAGCCGATCTGCTGGGCGTCGTCCGGCGGGTGGCGGGTGACCGCTACGACGAGGGCTACGCACGCGGCGTGCACGACCACGACGCCGCCGCGATCCTGTCGGTGTTGGTGCGCCTGCGATCCGGGGCCGGGCTGCTGCGTTACCCGCCCGCCGCCAGGGCCGCCGCCCAGCTGTTCTGGGCTTTCGGTGCCGAAGAAGCGGCGAAGTCCGCGTGGACGACGCGCGCCGCGTCACTCGCGCGGGTGCGGGAGGCGTTCGGGCACACCACGGCGATCGACTCGCTGGCGCGGGAACTCACCGACGCGATGAGCGCGTTCGCCGCGTCCTCGGGCCTGACGCTGGACCTCGAACTCGCCGGCGAGTACCTGTTCGAGGAACTGGCCGACGCGTCACCGGGTTTCGTCACCAGCGGTGGCGCGCGGACCCTGCTCGACAAGTTCCGGCTCGACCGCCGGAGCTTCGCCGAGGACTTGCGTGCGCTCGAAGACCTCGCCGACCGTCACCAGCTCGCCGAGGCCTGGCTTCGGTCCTTTGTAGACTCGACAGGCCTGCCTGACGACGAGCTGGCCGAGGCCGTCGCGATCGAACTGGCCGACCTGCCCCGCTACGACTCATCGGCGGAGCTTTCGGCCACTGTGGACGGTCTGCTCGGCTCGCATCCGCGGATCGTCAACCGGTCACTGACCCTGCGGCTCGACGAGACGCTGGCCAGGACACTTCGGTTCCGGCGTGATCGGGTGCCGGGTTTCCGGGCGTACCAACGGCTGCGCAACGACCTGGTGGCGGCCGAGCGGGACAGGCTGCGGCTGTCCGAGTACAAGCCGAAGGTGATGAGCGCCTTTGTGCGCAACAGGTTGCTCGACGAGGTCTATCTGCCGTTGATCGGCGACAACCTCGCCAAGCAGCTCGGCGCGACCGGCGACGCGCGGCGTACCGACCAGTCCGGTCTGCTGCTGCTCATCTCGCCGCCCGGTTATGGCAAGACGACCCTCATGGAGTACGTCGCGAGCCGCCTCGGGCTGGTGTTCGTCAAGGTGAACGGGCCGGCGCTCGGACACGAGGTCACGTCGGTGGATCCGGCGGACGCGCCCAACGCGACGGCGCGGCAAGAGGTCGAAAAGATCTCGTTCGCGCTGGAGCAGGGCAACAACGTGTTGTTGTATCTCGACGACATCCAGCACACGTCGCCGGAACTGCTGCAGAAGTTCATCTCGCTGTGCGACGCGCAACGGCGAATGGAGGGCGTCTGGGAAGGCCGGACGCGGACCTATGACCTGCGGGGCAAGCGGTTCGCGGTCTGCATGGCCGGTAACCCGTACACCGAACAGGGCAAGCGTTTCCGGATCCCGGACATGCTCGCCAACCGCGCGGACGTGTGGAACCTCGGCGATGTCCTGTCGGGCAAGGAAGAGCTGTTCGCGCTGAGCTACATCGAGAACTCGCTCACCGCGAACACCGTCCTGGCGCCGCTGGTCTCGCGCGAACGGTCCGATGTGGACGTTCTCGTCCGGCTGGCCCGCGGCGACGGTTCGGTGCGGGCGGATCAGCTGAAGCACGCGTACTCGGCGACCGAACTGGAGCAGATCCTCGCCGTACTGCGGAAACTGATCAAGGTGCAGCAGATCGTCCTGACGAACAACCAGGCGTACATCGCTTCGGCCGCACAAGCGGACTCGTCCCGCGTCGAACCGCCGTTCCAGCTACAGGGTTCGTATCGGAACATGAACAAACTCGCCGGCCGGATCGTGCCCGCGATGAACGACACCGAACTGGAAGCGCTGATCGACGACCACTACGCCGGCGAAGCGCAGACACTCACCTCGGGCGCCGAAGCGAACCTGCTGAAACTGGCGGAGCTTCGCGGACGGTTGAGCGAAGCGCAGGCGCAACGCTGGGCGGACGTGAAGGCGGCGTACCTGAGGGCGCAGGCGCTCGGCGGAGACGACGAGGACCCGATGAGCCGCGCGGTCGGCGCGATGGGCTTGCTCGCGGACCGGGTCGGCGCGGTCGAGGCGGCTATCGAACGGGCTTCGGAGCGGATGGTCGTGCGGGATGTGATGTAGGGGTTGTTCGGTGGGCCGGAATTCGGCGATGCCGGTTGGTGGCTGCTCTCGTTGCCGGGAATCGACGACGTGACCCGGTGGTTGTTGCTGCCGAGCCTCCGGTGGTAGCTCGTTGCCGGAATTCGGCGACGGCATGTCTCTGTTGGGGCCTTGTTGTCGAGAGTCGGTGATGTTGCTTGGTTGGTCTCTCGTCGTTGCCGGTAATCGGCGGCTATAACCGGCAGCCCTCCGCGGATTCCTCGTTGTCGAAAATCGGCAACCCCCTGCCCCGGACGTGAGCCCGGAAACTGTCGGTGGCCGGTCGTATGGTCGTGGGGTGGACACACATTCCGCGCCTGTGGCGCTACTGGAAAGACTCACCGACCCCGAGACGCTGGAAGCGGTGAACGCTTCGGTCATTTCGTTGGACGACAAGGATTCCGTCGCTGTCGCGCAAGCGGCGTCGGCCGGGATCGCACGGCTGGAAGCGGTCCGGTTCCGGGCGCTGGCGCAGCTGAACCGGCATCGCGATGGGGCGCCGAGCGTCACACAGGAGGCCGCCTTTGCTCTGTCTCTTGTGGACAATCACGCCGGTGCGATGGTCGCCGCGGCTGACGCGTTGACCACCCGTCTGCCTCGCACTCTGTCCCTGATGGACCAAGGAGAAGTGAGCGGTTTCGGCGCGATGAAGGTCGCCGCGGCCACCGCGTGGCTGTCGGACGAGGATGCCCGCACCGTCGATGCGCTCCTGGAGGAGCGACTACCGGGCAGGAATCCTGATCAGATCCGGAAAGCAGCGAACCACGCGGCGATCACCGTCGACCGCGAGGGCGCCGAAGCGCGGGCCGAAAGGCATCGCGAAGGTCGTCGCCTGACCTTGCGGCAAGGCGAAACGGGAGTGGCGTCGATCGAAGTCGAAGACGGGCCGGTCGAGAAAGTCACCGCCGCCTACCGGCGCATCGATCGGGAAGCTCGCGCGCTCAAGACAGGGGAGGAGACTCGCACCCTTGAGCAGCTACGCGCCGACGTCGCGCTCGACCTCCTGCTCGGCGGCCAAGGTGGCACCAGTGAACGCACCGAAGTGTTCCTGTACATGGATCTGTTCACTTATCTTGGCCTCAACGACGATCCCGCAGATCTCGCCGGACACGGCACTGTCCCGGCCGCACTCGCCCGGCATGTCGCCACCGGCTCGAACACTGTGCTGCGCCGCATCATCACGGACCCACTCTCCGGGCAGGTCCTCGACCTCGGGCGGGACCGGTACCGACCCAGCGCGGGCCTCGGCGAGTTCGTCCGGGTCCGGGACCGCGAGTGCCGAAGACCCGGCTGCCACCGCCCCGCGCAGGCATGCGACATCGATCATTCGGTGCCCTGGCAGCACGGCGGCCATACCAACGCCGACGAACTGATCGACCTCTGCCGAAGAGATCACCGCCTCAAGGACGAAGCCGGCTGGACCTACCACCTCGCCGCCGACGGCACCCTCACCATCACCACCCCCACCGGGCAGAGCTACGACAGCTCACCCCCGCCGCTTCACCTACCCCGCCCAAGGACATCGCTCGCCGACGAACCGCCACCGTTCTGAGTCCCATCGCCGGAAAGTGGCGACGGACGGCTAAGTCTCGCCGTTAGAGCCGCGTCGCCGGAAAGTGGCGAGGTGCGACGTGTTCGCAGGGCTCTGCTTTTCCCCTTCGGAGGTGCCGCTAACAAGTCTTGCCGTTAGGCCTGCGTCGCCGGAAAGTGGCGACGGGTATGGCGGACGCGGGGTTCACGTTTGGCCGTTCAAGGGCTGCTGCTGTCAAGTCTCGCCACGAGATCTCGCGTCGCGGAAAGGCGGCCACGGGGGCGTGTGCGGAGCGCCGCTTTGGCCCTGCAAGGTCACAGTCTAGTCTTGCCGTTAGGCCTGCGTCGCCGGAAAGTGGCGACGGGTATGGCGGACGCGGGGTTCACGTTTGGCCGTTCAAGGGCTGCTGCTGTCAAGTCTCGCCACGAGATCTCGCGTCGCGGAAAGGCGGCCACGGGGGCGTGTGCGGAGCGCCGCTTTGGCCCTGCAAGGTCACAGTCTAGTCTTGCCGTTAGGCCTGCGTCGCCGGAAAGTGGCGACGGGCATGGCGGACGCGGGGTTCACGTTTGGCCGTTCAAGGGCCGCCGCCGACAAGTCTCGCCACAAGACGCCGAAAGCAGCCACAGGCGGCCACGAAACGGACGCAGCACCACTCAGGATCCCAAAGCAGCCAACTGCGCACCAGTGAGCCGTTCCACCAACGGAACCGCCCGATACTCCCCATCGCGACAATCCACCCGGACCGGGCCGGCGATGTGCGGATGTTCTTCGGCCACCCGCAGGGCGGCAGCGACCCGCTCGGTAGACCATTCCAGTGCCGAAGCGAGCGCCACCAGGGAAAGTCCTCGTCCAGCATGCAGGAGTGCGGCGAGCACGGTCAGCGCGTCACCGGCGAAGACCGCGACGCGGTCGTCGTGCATGACGTCGTCGATACGTGCGTGGAATCGGGAGAGGTCGTCCAAGCGGGCGCCCGCGGGGGTCGCGACGCCGAGGACTTCGGCGCCCTGGCGGGAGATCCTGACCCATTCCTGGTTCGAGCGGACGCTTTCGGCCCACACTCGTTGCGGCATTTCCTCGTCGATGACGTACTGCTCCCGGCGGCCGTCCCGTTCCCGTTTGAGCATCGCCTGCGCTTCGAGGTAGGCGACGGCGTTCGAGATCGAGGCCGGGCTGACCTGGAGCCGCCGGGCGAGTTCGGCGGCGGTGAGCACGCCGTCGTCGCTGACGGCCAGGCAAGCGAGGACGCGCGCGGTCATGCGGGGGAGTCCGGTCGCCACGATCATCTCGGCGAAGTCGGTTTCGAAGGCGCGTACGGCTTCGGGGTCCCGGCCGTAGCCGTTCTCGACGACGGGGACGGCGCGCGGTTGTGGTTTGCGGCGCCGCGCGCGTTCGCCGGTCACGCGGTTCGCTTCTTCGGCGCGGTAGCCGGAACGGCCGCTGTTGCGCGCGACCTCACGGCTGATCGTCGACGTCGGCCGCCCGAGCCGCCGGGCGATCTCGGCGTACCCGAGACCGTCCTTGAGCCAGGTCGCGATCAGCCGGCGGTCCTCCTGGGTCAGCCTGCCGCCCGGCATGGGCACCTCCTGTGCGTTCACGCGCAGATCATTGCAACGAGACGTTGCATTAACCGCCACGGCCGATGCAACGATTTCCCGAAATCTACCAGCAACAACAGCAAAAGAGCCAGTCCATAGCTTTGAGGCAGATGTAAATGCAACGTAGCCTTTTGGTATCGGTAAAAACTGGGAGGAACAGCGATGACCACCTCGGTCCCACATCTCACCGAACTGCCCCTCGAACGGCCGAAGGGCTGCCCGTTCGACCCGCCCGCCGAGCTCGGCACGCTGCGCGACGAGCACCCGCTCGTCCGGCTGACGTTCCCCGACGGCCACGAAGGCTGGCTCGCGACGGGACACGCGATCGTCCGTGCCGTCCTCGCGGATCCGCGGTTCAGTGCCCGGCAGGAGCTGATGCACTCGCCGCTGCCGGGCGCGGCCGCGATGGTGGAGATGCCGCCGGCGGCTCCGGGGATGTTCATCCGGATGGACGGTGCGGAGCACGCGCGGTACCGCAAGCTGCTCACCGGCAAGTTCACCGTCCGCCGGATGCGGCTGCTCACCGAACGGGTCGAGCAGGTGGCCACCGAGTATCTCGACGCGATGGAACGGCAAGGAACGTCGGCCGATCTGGTGACGGCCTTCGCGCAGCCCATTCCGGCGCTGATGATCTGCGAGCTGCTCGGTGTCCCCTACGAGGACCACGAGTTCTTCCGCCGCAACGTGCTGCCGCTGAACCAGCCGGACGCTCCGGCCGAGGTGCAGGAAGCCGCGATCAACGCGCTGGGGGAGTACCTCTACGAACTCATCCTGGCGAAGCGGGCCGAGCCGACCGACGACATCCTCGGCGAACTGACGACCACCGAACTCACCGACGAGGAGCTCACCAGTATCGCGTTCCTCTTGCTGGGAGCCGGTTTGGACACCACGGCCAACATGCTCGCGTTGGGCACTTTCGCCTTGCTGGAGCATCCGGACCAGCTCGCGATCCTGCGTGAGGACCCGGAACGGATCGAAGGCGCGACCGAGGAACTGTTGCGCTACCTGACCATCACGCACACCGGTGCGCGCACCGCGCTCGAAGACGTCGAGATCGGCGGTCAGCTCGTCAAAGCGGGGGAGGTGGTCGCGCTGTCGGGGATGGCGTCCAACCGCGATCCGCTGAAGTTCCCGGATCCCGACCGGCTCGACGTCCGCCGGAACGCCGCCGGGCACGGCTCCTTCGGACACGGGGTCCACCAGTGCCTCGGCCAGCAGCTCGCGCGGGTACAGATGAAGGTCGCCTTCACCGGGCTGCTCGCCAGGTTCTCGAAGCTGCGCCTGGCCGTTCCGGCCGAAGAGATCCCGATGCGGACGGATTCCGACATCTACGGGGTGTACGCGCTCCCGGTGGCGTGGGACTGATCGCGATGAAACTCGAAGTGGACCGGGAACGCTGTGTGGGCGCCGGAATGTGCGTGCTGACCGCGCCCGACGTGTTCGAACAGGACGAGGTGGACGGCCGGGTCCGGTTGCTGGACCGGGACCCGGCGGAGATCGGCGACGCCGTGCAGTTGTGCCCGGCGGCGGCCATCACGGCGAAAGCCTAGAAACCCCAGGCCAGGGGGTGCCGGGCGGGCACCCCCTGGCGCGGGATCAGCCGACGTCCGCGAGGACCTTGCCCGCGTCGGCGCTCGGCGCCGCGGTGCCGGCGTAGAGCTGCTGGACCCTGGCCTTCTCCTGGGCGTTGGGGTTCACGCTCTTGCAGCTGACACCGCCGGTCGAGCCGGACATCAGCGACGAGCACGGGCCGGGCTTCACGTCGGGCAGGCCGAGGCTGTGCCCGAGTTCGTGGGAAGCGATCCGCGGCGTGTAGTAACCCTGCTGGACGGCCTGCCTGCCCATCCATACGGTGACCGTGCCGCCGGGGCGGACCGGGCCGAGCGTGGCGCGCGGCCAGCCGTTGTCGGCGATGACGCGGATGTTGACCCGCTGCCCCGGCGTCGCCTTCACGATACGGACGTTGGTGACGTTGGTGTTCCAGACGTTGACGCCGGCGGCCACCGCTTCCTTGAACTCCGCGGCCTGGCTGTCGTCGTAGGTCAGGGTGGTCGCCATGATCTCGGCGGCACCGGCGGAGGGTGCCGAGAGCACCGAGACGGAGAGCGCGGCGCCGGTGAGCACCGCGGCGAAGGTACGTCGAAGCACGTTGAACTCCTCGCGTTTAAGGCGTGCTGGAATTTCGGAGCACTGTCGACCCTGGACCTGTCGAGGCGGCCGGGGTACCCGCCGATAGTCGCCTGTCGTTAACCATGATCTTGACGCGACCGGAAGACTGTGCCGTTATGACGACGGCGCGTTTCACCGGACACGAAGAACCGATCCTCGCGGTCGCGGTGAAGGGAAATCGCCTGGTCACCGGGGGCGCGGACCGGACCGTGCGGGTCTGGGACCTGGAGACCGGAGAGCAGCGTTTCGCACTGGGCGGCCACGATCGGCCGGTGCTGGCGGTGGGTATTTCGGGCCAGTACGTGGTCGGTTGCGATGGGGCGACGGTGCGGCGCTGGCGGATCACCGGTACCGGCGCGCATGCCCCGGAGGTCCAGACCACCAGGCGGACCGTGGCGGTCGCGGTGGCGAAGGACTTCGCCGTGTCCGGAGCGGGAAGCACCGTCGAGGTCCGGCGGCTGGACGGCGCGACGGTACGGGCTCTGCGCACCGGCGGCCCGGAGGTCGAATCGGTCGCGGTGACCCCGGACGGCCGGGTCGTCGTCGCCGGGGACGACGCCGGTGGCGTACGGCTGTGGGACGGGGAAATCGTTTCCCACTACCGGTTCGGCGGCGCGGGCGCGGTACACGTGGTCGCGATCTCGGCCGACGGCGGGCAGGTGCTGTCCGCCGAAGGGGAGATGGTCCGGTTGTGGGGGCGCAAGGGCGATCCGGCCCTCGTCTTCCCAGAGCATACCGGTGTGGTGCGCTCGCTGGCCTTCGGCGCGGACGGCAAGTTGGTGCTCTCCGGCGGTTCCGACGGCGAGGTCCGCGTCCGCGAGATCGACGATCCGCGGGACTACACGCTCCTCAAGGGACATCAGGGGAACGTCCGGGCGATCGTCTGCACCGCGGGCAACGAGAAGATCGTCACGGTCGGGGACGACCGCACGATCCGGGTGTGGGACCGCTTCGGCAACCAGATCGACGGCACCGGCTTCGTCGAGCGCAAACCGGGCCGGGCGCGGCCGCGGATCACGCCCGACGTCGAAAGCCCGGTCGACCTGATCGGCTTCCACGACGACGTGCGCACCCTCGCCGCGGTCATCGCCGACCGCGAGACCAGCCCGCCGCTGTGCGTCGCGCTGCTGGGCCCGTGGGGTTCCGGCAAGTCGAGTTTCGTCCGGCAGGTGACCGACCGGGTGGCCGAACTGGCGCGCCGCTCCCGCGGCGACGCCGCCAACAGCGTGTTCGCCGGTGAGATCCGGCAGATCCGGTTCAACGCCTGGCAGTACCACGACGACCATCTGTGGGTCGGCCTGGTGGACCACCTGTTCCGCAACCTCGGCGCGCCCGAGACGCACGCGGACGCCGGCGAGGTCCGCGCCGAACGCGAGGAGCTGCGCACTCGGCTCGCGGGACTGAAGGCGGTCAAGGCGGATTCCCCGCACACCTGGCGCTGGCGACTGCTGGTGTCCGGAGCCGACCGGGCCGAACGGCGGCGGCGGAGGCTCGCCGTCGCGGGATACGCGGTGCTGGGCGTACTCGGTGTCGCCGCGGCCATCACCGGCTGGGTCTTGTGGCACAACGCGATCCTCGCCGCGGCGGGCGCCGTCGTCGCGCTCGGTGCGGTGCTGACCCCGGCCCTCACCACCGCCAGGGCCGCCCTCGCGCCGGTGAAGTCCACATTGGACAAGCTGCGGCACGACGTCGACAAACGCGCGGAACGGTTCGACGCCGAGGTCCGGGAGACCGAGGAACGACTGCGGCGGCTGGACGCGGCCAGCAGGCTCGGCGATCTCATCGAGGAGGCGAAAACCGGGAGATACGGGGACTACCAAGGCGTATTCGCCCGGGTCCGGGAAGACCTCGCGAACCTGAGCGCCGATCTCGTGGACGCCAGGGAGGAATGGCTGCGGGCGGGCGGCAAGGGCAAGCCGCCGCTCGAACGGATCGTGCTCTACATCGACGATCTCGACCGCTGCCCGCCGTCGAAGGTGATCGAGGTGCTGGCCGCGGTGCATCTGCTGCTGGCGCTGCCCGCATTCGTCGTGGTGGTCGCGGTCGACCCGCGGTGGCTTCGGCGCTGCCTCGACCAGCACCACGAAGAACTGTTCGGCGCGGGGGAGGCGCGACAGGCGGAGTACCTCGACAAGATCTTCCAGATCGTGTTCGCCCTGCGCCCCATGGGAAGCGCGGCGGACGAGCTGATCGACGCGCTGATGCCGATCGAGCAACGGGAACCGGAGCCGTCCGAGTCCGAAGAATGGCCGGAGGACGACGGTGTCCCCGAACGCGGCGGAACGAGGGAGGTGGTCGTCCGGGAAACGGCCCCGCCGACGTTCTACAACATGCGGCCGGACCGGTTGCGGCTCACCGAGGTCGAACGCGCTTTCGTCCACGTACTGCGGAAAAGGCTGAACACGCCGCGCGAGATCCGGAAGCTCGTCAACCTCTACCGGCTCGTGCGCATCGGTATCCCGGACGCGGAACTGGCGCGTTTCGTCGGTGGCCCCTACCGTGCCGTGCTCATCCTTTTGACCCTGCTGGTCGCCGATCCGGACGCCGCGCGCAAGACGTTCATCGCCCTTTCCACCGGGGAATCGCTACGGGAGGCATTTCCACCTGAATGGAGGCTAGACGTCGAATCCTTCGATGATCTACAGGTCTATCGGAATTGGGTGGGCACCCTCGCCCGCTTCAGTTTCGAAACCTACGATCTCGTGACCGAGGAGACATAACCGGGAACCACGTTGTAGCTACACTTGCCCGCTACGACGGCTAGGGGGCGGCGCATGCGGAGATCAGGCTGGCTTTCGCTCGTCTTCGGCGTGCTCGTCGGGACGCTCGTGATCGTCCTGCTCGCCACCACGGTCACCCCGCCCTCGAACGCCACCAGGGCCGACTGCGTCCGCCTGGTCACCAATTCCTCCACGGAGAAGGGCGACCTGATCGCCGAACTGGCCGAGCGGTACAACAACACCGGCCGGATGTTCGACGGCGGGCGGTGCGCGAAGGTCGACGCGCACAAGAAGACCTCGGGTGCCACGCTCGACCTCATCGCCGACGGCTGGAACGACATCGACCAGCACCAGCCCGAGCCCCAGGTCTGGCTGCCCAGTTCGTCGCTCTGGCTCGATCTGCTGCGCCAGCGCGGAAAGGGCGAGCGGATCAAGGCCGGGCCGAAGACCTCGCTCGCCACCAGCCCGATGGTGATCGCGATGCCCGAGCCGATGGCCAAGGCGATGGGCTGGCCGGGCAAGACGCTCGGCTGGGGCGACGTACTGGAAGTGAACCGGAACGGGGGCTGGGCCTCGAGGGGCGCGGCGTACGCCCAGTGGGGGAACTTCACGCTCGGCAAGGACAACCCGCGGCGGTCGACGTCCGGGCTCGCCGCGACCATCGCGACCTACTTCGCGGCGACGGGCGGTGACTACGGCAAGATCGGCACCGCGGAGACCGTGCAGTTCGTCCGCGGGATCGAGGCGTCGGTCGCCTACTACAGCGACGATTCGGTGGCTTTCCTGAAGACGCTGTACGACGAGGACCGCAAGAAGCCGACGCCCTACATCAGCGCGATGGCGATGCAGGAGCAGATGGTCTACCTCTACAACCGCGGCGTGCCGACCGGGGATCCGGCGCAGCTGAAGGGAAACCCCGTCGCGCCGCTGCGCCCGCTGGTCGCCGTCCACCCCAGGGAAGGGACGATGCTGATCGACCATCCCTTCCTGATCACCGCGAACGCGTCCCCGGAGCAGCAGTCGGCGGCCAAGGACTTCTACGACTTCCTGCTGGAGGCCGGCCAGCAGGACCGGTTCCGTGAGCTGGGATTCCGCGACCCCGGCGGTAACGGGACCCCGGAGCTCGCCGGGGTCGTGGGCACCCAGGGAGCCCAGGAGCCGCCGAAGATCGGCGTCCCCACCGGCGAACAGATCCAGAAGATGCTGGACGGCTGGGAGTACACGCAGCGGCGCGGCCGGATCCTGCTGGTGCTCGACCTGTCCGGTTCGATGAACGAACCGTTCGACAAGAACCGCAAGGACAAGCCGTACTCCGAAAGCCGGATCGCCCTGCTGAAACCCGCGATCCGGAAACAGCTCGAGTACCTGCATCCCGAAGACGAGGTCGGGCTGTGGACGTTCTCCGACGGGTACGAGGAGAAGATGCCCATCGGCAAGGTGAAGAACGTCCGCGGTCCGATGCTCGACCTGGTCGAGAACCTGACCCCGAAAGGCGATACGGCGCTGTACCAGACCGTGACGGCCGCCAACGAGAAGATGCGGCGGGAATTCGACCCGAACCTGATCAACGCCGTCGTCTTCCTGACCGACGGCGAGAACACCGAGGCCGGGACGAAGGAGCAGGTGCTGCAGAACGTCGACGCCGAACGGCTGGACAACTCCGTCCGCATCTTCACCATGGCCTACGGCGCGCAGGCCGACAGCCGGGTCCTCGACGAGATCGCCCAGAAGTCCAAGGCCCGCAGCTACCAGGCCGTCGACCCGCACGGCATCGACAAGATGTTCGTCAACGTCTTCAGCAACTTCTGACATGGCCGATCACGACAACCGCCCGTTCCACGTCGTCGCGGTGGTGCTCAGCCTGATCGCGGGGTTGATCGGCCGTGCGGTGACCTATCCGCATCCGCAGGCCTGGCTATTCGGTGGCGTCGCCGTGCTGGCCGTGCTGATTCCCGCCGAGACCGCGTTCTTCGTGCTGAACGGAAGGCGGCCGAGGCCGGAGCGGGAGAAGAGTGCGCCGGAACCGCCCGCCGACCATTACAGCCTGCTCGGGCGGGCACTGACGGCCATCGAAACGCTGCGGCCGGGCGAGACGGACCTCGCCGGAGCCTTCCGGCGGGCGGTGGCGACGCTCGAACAGCGGAAGGGCGACAAGTCTCCGGGAGTCCTCCAACTGGGTATGACCGTCCGGCAGCTCACCTTGAAGCTGGAGCGATCGGTGCGGGACGGGAACCCGGACCAGCTGATGCTCCCCCAGCGGATGAACGTGTTCCAAGAGATACTCGAAGACGCCCTCGCGGCGGTCGAACCACGGTGAGTGTTCGGTGCCGAACAGACTACGGCCGTGCGCCATGCTGATCTGAGGGCATGCCGTTGATCGGGCGCCGGGTTGTCGAGGGCGTGGAACATGTGGTCGTACCGGTGGAGCACCGGTTCAGCCTGGAGGAGGCCGTGCTGGCGGTGATGGCCGCCAAGAGCACCGTGCGGCCCGCTCCGGGAATCAAGGTCGCTCCGCTGAAGGTGTCGGAGGTACGGTCAGCGCTGCTCTATGCGGCGAAACACGCCGACAGACGACACCAGATCGTGGACAGCTATTTCGTCGAGGCCGAAGACGGACCGTTGCACCGGTTGGCCGAGTGGATCAGATCGGAGCTGGTCCGGCTGGGCATCTTCACCACCCACGACGGTTCCGCCGCCGGATCGGGTGGCCGATTCGGTTACTCTCCGCGATAGGTGTTCACGACTGCCTGGGAGGGTGTTTCGTGGGTTTGGGCCAGGAGGCCGCCGAAGAAAGAGAACGTCCGTTCCTGGAGCGACTGGACGAACCCGTCCGCGCCCGGTTGCTGGAGATGGGCACCCCGCAGACCTACGAGGGACGGCAGGCGCTCATGCGGGCGGGCGAACCCGGCGACTTCGTCATGCTGCTGCGGCATGGCTACGTGAAGGTGACCAGCGCCGACCGGATGGGCGCGACGGTGATCCTCGACGTCGGGGTCCCCGGCGATCTGCACGGCGAGATCGCGGTGATCGCGGGCGGTATCCGGATGGCCGACGTGGTCGCCATCGAGGAAGTGCACGTCCGGCGGATCGCGGCGAGCGAGTTCAACCGGTTCCTGCTGGAGCATCCGTCGGCGATGCGTGAGGTGCTCGTCAGCGTCGCCCGCCGGTTCGTGCTCGCGCAGCGGCAGCGGACGCAGTCCTGGAAACCGCAGGCGGTGGCCAGGGTCGCGACCAGATTGGACTACCTCGTCGACGTCTGTGGCATCCGGACACCCGACGGCTGGCGGATCGGGATCCCGTTGAGCCAGGACGAACTCGCGCAGTTCATCCCGATGGGCCGGACCATGGTCGCGCAGGCACTGGACAAACTCCGGAAGGCGGGGGTGGTGGCCAGTTCGCGCCGTGCGATCACCGTCATCGACCGCGAGGCATTGCGGGTGGTCACGGAAAAAGGTGTGACTTAGCTCACTGGCGTTGACCTGCGCGAGGTCATGTTTTGTTCGGTTCCGAACAGAACTTCCGGTGAGGAGTGGGAACACTGCTTCCTGCCGCCAGTTTTCACCGATCAGGGGAGGGGTCGCAGAGATGCAGGTGCTGACCTCAGGCCATTACAACGCGCACACCCACGCCGTCCTGTCCGTCGACATCGTCGGTTCGTCGAAGGCCAGTGACGACCTGCTGGACCCGATGAAGACCGAGATGGAGACGCTGGTTTCCCGCTCGTTCACCGCGGTCGGGCTCGCGCCGGGGGAAGCGCGTCACTTCCGGGAGACCGGGGACGGGCTGATGGTCGCGTATCCGGACCACGCCGTCGGCCAGCTCTGCGAGGTCGTGTTCCACCTGGACCATCTCCTCCGGACCCGCAACCGCTACGCCAGGGTCCCGATGCGGGCGCGCGTGGCGGTCCACATGGGACCGATGGCGGACAACCATCGCTACCACCGCACCTACATCACGCTGACCCGGTTGCTGTGCGCCTCCACCTTCAACGACGCCGTGGGCTACTGGTGCCGTTCGGATCCGACGGGCGACAAGTTCGGCGCCGGGATGATCGTCTCGCAATCCGTGTGGCGCAACGTGGTCGAGCCGTTCGGGGTCGCGCTGGTCCCGCCTGCCCGCTGCGCCAGGATCAGCGTCACGACACCGGATTTCGCGGACAGCGCGTGGATCCACCTGCCGGGCTTGGACGCGGAAGCGGTCCTCGCCGAACTGAACCCCGCTGTCGCGGTGCCGCTCGTGTTCGACCGGGTGAGCCGGTTGTCCACGACGGCCTGACCCAGACCGGGCGGTCCGGTTTCCAGGGAGGGAAAACCGTATCGCTCGCCGGTTCCCGGCCCGGTACCCCTACGCCGGGCCGGGAACCGGACCCCCGGCGCGGGGGGTGGGGGCGCGGGTCATCCCCGCCGCGCCCCCTCGCAGAGACCTCGTGAGTGGTAAGGACGGTTAGAACCGTCCTTACCACTCACGAGTTTGGGTTACTGCTTACACCTCTTGCCGCTGTTGACGCACTTCACCAGCTGGTTCATCAGCCGCTGCGACATGACGTTCGCGAAGTCGTCGTGGTCGGAGCGCGGGTCGTGCTTCTCCTGCGCGAACGCGTCGACCGCGTACTGCCCGGCGGCCTGGATCTCCGGCGGGATGTCGTACACCAGCGTGATCCGCAGCTGCGGCACGTTCTTGAAGCCGCGCGGGCATTTCCCGTTGCGGTCGGAGAACACGATATGCGTGCGGTGGTTCGCGCTGTCGGTGTTCTTCCCGTCCCAGCAGTTCGGGAACGAGTGGATCCGCGTGACCTTGCTGCCCCGCGGGCAGATCGGGTACAGCTCGGTGAGCCGGTCTTCGAAACCGGTACAGGTCCAGCTGGGGCGCGCGTTGGCCGGGCCGTTGGTGCTCTGCTTGGCGTCGCCGTAGAGCACACGCAGGAATTTCGGCATCGCGACGACCCGGCGGGCCCCGCCGCTGGTGAAGGTCAGATCGACCTTTTCGGCGCGCTGGATTTCGCCCTCGTTGTCGCCGATCTCGTTGTTGTCGTTGACGCCGGGCAGGTCGGCGGACTTGCCGTCGGACTTCTTCTTTTCGGCGTCACCGGCGGCGTTGACGTTGCTGTTGTCGCCGCCGTTGTCGAGGCCGCCCTTGCCATTTTGCTTCACCGTACAGCCGGCGAGCTGCTCTTCGTTCTTCGCGACCTGTTTCCCGGCCTGCCGCATGGTGTCGGCGATCTTTTGGATCGACGGCTTCCGCTTGTTCTTCAGCTCGTCGAGCACCTGGCCAGCTTGTTTTCCTTGCGCCAGCTGGTTGTTCGCGTTCTCGGACTCCTGGTCGAGTTTGTCGAGGTTCTCGTCGACCGCGGGCATGGCCTGGTCGGGCACCTCTTCCAGTTCACTGGCGACGTCGGGGCAGTCGACCTGGGCGGCCGCCTCGTCCTTGGCCGCGTTCGCGCGGTCGGCGGCGAGCTGCTCCTCGTTCGCCGCCTCGTTCTCTTCCTCTTCTTCGGTGTTGATCCGGATGACCGGCCAGAAATAGGCCGACTTGTCCCCGTTCTTGCACGTGGTGCCCGCGCGCAGCAGGCTCTTGTTGTTCGAATCCGCGTTGGTCGACAGGTTCCCGACGTAGTCGTGCAGATGCTCGGCTCCATTGCGGACACCGGGCTGCGCGATGAAGTTGTCGCCGTTGAAGTGGCCGTTCTCGTTGCGGCCGCAGTCCACGGTGAACGTCCCTCGTGCGCCTCGTTTCGCGAGGTCGAGGTTGACGTTGTTGCCGCGGGGGACCTTCGTGATGTCGATGAAGAAGGATTTGTCCGCGCCGTCGGCCCTGGCGGCGTCGGGGGTGCCGGTCGTGTTGAGCACGACGATCCCGCCGACGGCGATGGCGAAGGCGGTGGCGCCCGTGGCGACCTTGGTGCGGCGTGCCATGCGATGGCGGCCGGCGGTTCTTTGGTTACGGGGCATGAACTTGTTCACCTCGTTCGGTGTCGTTGCGCGAAGCCCGGGGGATGCGGCGCCGGCAGCACCGGCGTCACTGACTCCGCGTTGGCTGAAACGGCCCCGACGGGTACCCGGTTCAAAACGCGACCTCGCCGTTATGCTTTCGTTACCTTGCGACGGCGGTGATAAGCGAGCCCGAGAACGATGGTGATCGGCCCCCAGAGCGCGAGCGGAGTGACGCAGATGGTGGCCAGCGTTTCCCAGCCCTCGCTGACGTAAGCGATGCTTTCGACGACGCCGTACGCGGTGAGCTGACGCCCGTCACCGAGGGGGATCGAGGTGAAGAGCACGGTGAGGATCAGGCCCCCGACCACGGCGGGAACGACCGCCGCCAGCGGCCGGACGGGTTTGCCACCGATGAACGGGATCCAGCGGGGCGCCACCTCGCCCCAGCCCCGGACCAGCCCGATGGCCAGGAGCGCGATCACTTCGGAAAGCACGCTGAGCGCGAGGATGTACGGGATGCCGAGCCAGAGCGGCGGCATCCCGCGGTCGTGGATCTGCCCCATTTCGAAATGGAAGATGAAAGGCAGCCGCCACAGGCACGAAGGCAGCAGGAGCCACGGGAGCGCGTAGGCCAGGCGCATCGCCCAGCGGGGAACCGGCCGCTCGGTGTCGCTGACGGCCGGGGGCAGGTGCAGGATCTTCATGGGACCGATCGTGTCGCCGAGAGGCGCCGGAAAGATCACTCGCGCGGATATGTTCCCTCCATCCGGAGAGGGAAAGGCCCGGCCTCGGGGCAGTCGAGGCCGGGCCGGATTCCCGCTGGTCAGGCGTCGACCTTGTCCTTGGGCTCCGCCTCGGGGGCGGTGGGACGGGCAGGCAGGAAACGCTTGAACAACGGGAAGAACAGGATCACCAGGATGATCACGTAGACCACGATCGCGAACGGCGTGTTGAACAACCCGGTCAGGCTGCCGTCGCTCAGTTGCAGCGCGCGCCGCATCTGCTGTTCGGCGGCCGGGCCGAGGATGACGCCGATGATCGCCGGCAGCACCGGCAACCCGTACCGGCGCATCGCGAAGCCGATCAGGCCGATCACGAACATCACCAGCAGATCGAAGATGTCCGCGTTGACCGCGTACGCGCCGACGCTGGCGAAGAACAGGATGCCCGCGTAGAGGTACGGCCGCGGGATCCGGAGCAGCTTCGCCCACAGCGGCGCCAGCGGCAGGTTCAGCACCAGCAGCAGCGTCAGCCCGACGAACAGCGAGGCGATCAGGCCCCACACCAGCGAAGACTCCCGTTCGAACAGCAGCGGTCCCGGCTGGATGCCGTACTGCTGGAACGCCGCCAGCATCACGGCCGCGACCGCGGTGGTCGGCAGGCCGAGTGTCAGCATCGAGACCAGTGTCCCGGCGGCGGAGGCCGAAGCCGTCGCTTCCGGGCCCGCGACCCCTTCGATGGCGCCCTTGCCGAACTCGTCCTTGTGCTTCGAGAGCCGCTTTTCCGTGACGTAGGAGAGGAAAGTCGGAATCTCGGCGCCACCGGCGGGCACCGCGCCGAACGGGAACCCGATGACCGGACCGCGCAGCCACGGCTTCCACGTCCGCTTCAGATCCGCACGCGAGAGCCACGGCCTGCCGACCGGGATCGGTTTGAACGCGTTGCGCCGCAGATGCGCCGCGACCCAGAGCGACTCGCCGACCGCGAACAGCGCGACCGCCACGATCACGACGTCGATCCCGTCGGCGAGATGCAGTGAGCCGAAGGTCAGCCGCGACTGCCCGGTCATCTCGTCCAGGCCGACCAGCCCGATGGTGAGCCCGATCAGCAGCGACGCCACGCCGCGGATCCGGGAACTGCCGAGCACCGAGGTGACCGCGATGAACGCCAGCACCATGATCGCGAACAGATCCGGCGCGCCGATGTCGACGGCGTGTTTCGCGATGATCGGGGCCAGCACGACCAGTGCGATGGTGCCGAGGATGCCGCCGATGAAATGCCCGATCGCGGCCGCCGCAAGCGCTTGCGCGCCGCGGCCCTTGCGCGCCATCGGGTTGCCGTCGATGGCCGCGACCACCGCCGCGCTCTCACCCGGCGTGTTCAGCAGGATCGACGTCGTCGAACCGCCGAACATCCCGCCGTAGTAGATCCCGGCGAACATGATGAACGCGCCGGTGGGCTCCAGCCCGTAGGTCACCGGGAGCAGCAGCGCCACCGCCATGGCCGGGCCGATCCCCGGCAGCACACCGATCGCGGTGCCCAGCAGTACCCCGATCGCCGCCATCGCGATATGGGTCGGGGTCAGCGCGGTGCCGAAGCCGTCGATGAGTTGCTGGAACATCAGAACACCTCCATCAACGGGCCACCGGGAAGCGGGACTCCGAGCAGGTTGTTGAAGACCAGGAAGGTCACGACGGACATGCCCGCCGCGATCAGCGGGTCACGCACCAGGTTGCGGCTGCCGAGCGCGTACGCCGCGCCCCAGAACAGGATCGCGCCCGAGATCGGGAAACCGACCAGGCCGATCAGCGCCGCGTTGGCGAGGAAGGCGCCGCACAGCAGCAGCACCGTGCGCAGGTCGGCGGGCGCGGTCAGGTCGATGTCCTCGCCGCCCTCGGCCTCGCCCTTGCCGCCGCGCAGCACGTCGCGCGCCAGCAGCACGGCGACGAGCAGCAGCAGCGAGCCGACCAGGATCGGCACCGCCTTCGGGCCCACCGGGCCGCGCTGGGCGAAGTCGGTGGGAATGCTCAGCGCGTCGGTGAGCACCAGGACACCGAGCACCACGAGCCCGACGCTCACCCCGAGTTCGGAGCGCTCCTTCAGCCACGTGGTCGTCATGCCAGACCCAGCTCTTTCAGCACCGTTGCCACTCGAGTGTTCTCCTCTTTGAGAAACGAACCGAACTGCTCACCTGGCGCGAACGCGCCGGTCCATCCGTTGCGCCGCAAGGCTTCCTGCCATTGCGGCGTCTTCTGCAACCGCTCGAACAGGCTCACCAGCTTCGCGCGGTCGGCTTCGGTGATGCCGGGCGGCGCGACGATGCCGCGCCAGTTGGTGAACTTGACGTCCACCCCGGACTCCGCGAGCGTCGGCGCGTCGATTCCGGGGATCCGGGCCCCGCTGGTCACCGCCAGCACCCGGAGCGTGCCCGCCGCGATCTGGTCGCGGTACTCGCCGACACCAGAGACACCGAACGCGACCTTGCCGCCGAGGACCGACGCGAGCAGTTCACCGCCGCCGTCGAACTGGACGTAGTTGACCGCCTTGGGCGCGAGGCCGACGGCCTTCGCCATCAGCATCGGCGCCAGGTGGTCCGGGCCGCCGGGCGACGAACCGCCGCCGACCTGCACCGCGCCGGGGTCCTTCTTCCAGGCCTCGATCAGCTGACCGATGTTCTGGTACGGCGAGTCCTTGCCGACCACGACGATGTCCGACTCTTCGATCAGCTTCGCCACCGGTGTGGTGTCGAGCAGCGAAGACGGCGACTTGTTCGTGAACACGCTGCCGACGACGCCGAGGCCCATCGACATGACGAGCTTGCCGTTGCCGCGTTCGGCCACCGTGCGGCCGAGACCGACCGTGCCGCCGGCACCGGGGAGGTTGAACACCTCCGCGTTGCCGAGCAGGTCGGCGTCTTCCATCGCCTTGGTCGCGGTTCGCGCCGTGATGTCGTAACCGCCGCCGGGCGCGTTGGGCACGAGCACCCGCAACGACCGGATCTGCGAGCCCTCGTCGGCCTCGCCGCCCGGGGTGAGCAACGGTGGCACCAGCAAAACGGCGACGAGCGCCGCCGCGATGGCCAACCAGCTACTGGGCTTCACTGTGATCCCCGCCTCTCTGCCGCGTGGTTGGACATGTTGCACTCGTGTAAACAGAGATGTCTCGGTTACGGGCCCAATGGTTGTTGTGTTCGTTTTGGTCACGCGGAGGTGGCGATGGGTGCTCGGGGTTCCTTGGCCCGCCAGCTCCTCGTGTGGCAACTGGTAGTCGTGACCTGCCTACTGTGCGCGGTGGGCGTGCTGGCCGTCGTCCAGGCGGGGAACAACTTCCGCACGACCGAGGGACGCCGGGCGCTTTCGGTAGCGGAGAGTGTCGCCGCGCAAGGCGTCGTGGGCGACCTCGAGAACGGACCCTTCGAACTGAACGCGCCCGCCGAGACGGCGCGAAGTCTCTCCGGGGTCGATTTCGTCGTGATCGCGGGAGCGGACCGATACGTGCTCGCGTCACCTGATCCGGGTCAGGTGCGGACGCTGCTCGACATCGGCGACAGCTCTGTCCTCTCTGGACGGTCCTGGGTCGGCGAACTCGACGGTTCGATCGTGGCGCACGTCCCGGTGCTCGACGAAAAGGGCGGCAAGGTGATCCGCATGGTGGCGGCGGGTTCGAAGTCGCCAGGGTTCTTCGCCGGTGTGCTCGACTCGCCGGACAACGCGTTGCGAGTGCTGGGGGTCGCGCTGGTGATCGGGGTGAGCGGTTCGCTGCTGCTCGCACGGCGCGTGAAGAACCAGACGCTCGGCCTGGAGCCGCACGAGATCACCGCGCTGGTCGAGAACCGGGAGGCGCTCCTGCACGGCATCAAGGAGGGCGTCGTCGGCCTGGATCCGCAGCACCGGATCACCCTGGCGAACGACCAGGCCCGCGAACTGCTGGCGCTCCCGGAGGACGCCGTCGGCCGGTCGGTCGAGGACCTCGACCTCAACGAGCGGATCCGCGACCTGCTCACCGGCCGCGCGACCGGCGCCGACCAGATCGTGTTGCGGCAAGGGAAGGTGCTGACGCTGAACCGGATGCCGATCGACGTGCGGGGAGCCGTGGTCACCCTGCGGGACCGCACCGATCTGATGACCCTGCGGGACGAACTCGACGCGAGCAGGCACGCGACCGACACGTTGCGGGCGCAGGCGCACGAGTTCAGCAACCGGCTGCACACCATCTCCGGGTTGCTGGAACTCGGGGAATACGAAGAGGTTCGCGGCTACGTCAGCCGGATCAGCTCGGCGCAGGGGGAGTGGCGCGCGGAGGTCGGCTCACGGGTCGGCGACCCGGCGGTGGCGGCGCTGCTGATCGCGAAGGCGTCGCTCGCCGCGGAACGCGGGGTCGGGCTGCGCATGGCCCCGGACAGCGAACTGGACCGCGTCGAGGATGCCCTTTCCACGGATTTGGTGACAGTGCTGGGAAATCTCGTCGACAACGCGCTGGACGCGCTGGGCGGAGAACAGGGCTGGATCGAGGTCGGGGTTTGGCAGGAGGAGGACGAAGTGCGCGTGGTGGTCCGTGACTCCGGGCCGGGAGTCGCCCCGGAAATCGCGGAAGAAGTGTTCGAACACGGCTTCACCACGAAGGCCGCGGCGCACGGCCAGCGCGGGCTCGGGCTCGCGCTGATCCGGCAGGCGTGCGTGCGGCGGGGCGGTTCGGTCGAGGTGCACAATTCCGGCGGCGCGGTGTTCACGGCGAGGTTGCCGCGATGATCAAGGTGCTCGTCGTCGACGACGATTTCATGGTCGCGAAAGTCCACAGTGGATACGTCACGCGCACGGAGGGGTTCGCCGTGGTCGGGGTCGCGCACACCGGCGCCGACGCGCTTCGCCTGGCGCGGGAACTGAAACCGGATCTGGTGCTGCTCGACGTCTATCTTCCCGATCTCGACGGGCTTTCGGTGCTGCGGGAACTTCGGGCGACCGAGGACGTCGACGTCATCCTCATCACCGCCGCGACCGACGTGGAAACCGTGCGGCAGGCGATGCGGGGCGGGGTCCTGCACTATCTGATCAAACCGTTCGAGTACGCGTCCCTGCGCGATCAGCTCACCCATTTCGCGTCGCTGCACCAGCGGCTGGACCGGCTGGCCGAGGCCGGGCAGGCCGACGTCGACCAGGTCTTCGGCGCGCGGCCGAGCGCGAAACCCGTACTGCCCAAGGGACTCACCGTCCAGACCGCGCGGCTGGTGGAGACCGCGCTGCGGGGCGCGCCCGGCGGGATGTCCGCGAGCGAATGCGCCGAAGCGACCGGCGTCGCGCGAGTGAGCGCGCGCCGGTACCTGGAGCATTTCGTGGCGACAGGGAAGGCCGAGGTGACCCTCAAGTACGGCGGTACCGGACGGCCCGAACGACGGTACGTGTGGTCCTGACTCGCATTTAGTCCTCTAAATGCGGCTAAGCGACATCCTGGTCCGGCGGATTCGCGATACCGACGTGCGCGCGGAGCCCGGCGATCAGGCGCGCGAGGCCGTATTCGAAGGAAGCGGCCGGATCCTCGTCGTGGTCACCTTCGGCGTGCTGTTGTTCGTCGATCGCGCAGCCGAGTGTGTACCGGCTGATGGCGAGGATCGCGTGCGTCGCGTCCTCTTCGGTGAAACCGGCTCGCAGCAACGGTTTGATCAGCGGTGTCATCGCCGACCGGCCGGTCGGGCGGGAGCCCGCGTGCAGCCGGGCGCCGTCCCGGTAGGACAGCAGCGTGCGGCGGATGGTGCGGGCGCGCCGAGCCAGCCACTCGGCCCAATCGTCCATCGCCGAGGGCTCGTCCAGCGGGGCGAGCCGGTCGTCCAGCATGGTCTCGGCCATCTGATCGAGCAACGCCTGCTTGCTCTTGAAGTGCGTGTAGAGCGCGGGACCCCGCACGCCGAGCTTCTCCCCGAGCTTGCGCAGGCTCAAACCGTCCAGTCCGACCTCGTCGAGGAGTTCGAGCGCTGCTCGAACGTAGCCATCCCGTCTCACGACCATGCGCACACCTTCGCCGGTCCGTATCGGACTTGACAACTCGACCGTATCTTATCGCCGATAAGATCTGAACAGCGATAAGGTAGGCAGGTAGGATGATCGGGAGTTCCGAAGAGCGTCTATTCCGGCGGTGCGACATGGCCGGTCGTCCGTACCGAATCGTCCACAATGGACTGACCGTGCCGGTGGGTTTGTTCCCGCCCGATGCGCGCCGAAGGTTCCGAGTGGCATTCGGGACAGTGGGTGGACAACGCCGTAGGCTCAGGTGAATGAGCACGGCACCCACCTCGGAGCATCCGATGGTCGAAACCCGGCACCAGACCCAGCTGCTCACCCTGTTGCGGGATGAGGGACCGATGTCCCGTGTCGAACTGGGGGAGCGGCTGGAGCTGCCACGTGCCCGGGTGGGGGCCGAGGTCGCGCGGCTGGGCGAGGTCGGCCTCGTCGAGACCGCGGGTCCTTCGGCAAGTCGCGGCGGCAGGCGGTCCACGCTGGTACGGCTCGCGGGAGACCTTAGGGTGCTTTCGGTCGACGTCGGCGCGACCTCGGTCGGGGTCGCCCTCACCGACGCTTCGTGCGAGGTCCTGGTGCACACCGTCGAGGACTGCGACGTCCGGCAGGGTCCGCACGCCGTGCTCAAGCGCGTCGTCGCGCTGGCGGAGAAGATCCGCGAAGAGGCCCCTGGCAAGCTGATCGCCGCCGGGATCGGCCTCCCGGGGCCGGTGAGTTTCGCCGAGGGAATGGCGGTCGCGCCGCCGATAATGCCCGGCTGGGACCGGTTCTCCGTCCGAGACCATCTCGGCGGACTGCTGCGCTGCCCGGTCACCGTCGACAACGACGTGAACTCGATGGCGCTCGGGGAACGGCACGCCGGGGTCGCGCGTTCAATCGACGACCTGGTGTTCGTCAAGATCGGTACCGGCATCGGCTGCGGGATCGTGCTCGGCGGCAAGGTGTACCGAGGCGTCGCCGGCACCGCGGGCGACATCGGGCACATCCGCCTCGACGACTACGGGCCGACCTGCGCCTGTGGTGAGACGGGCTGTCTCGAGGCGTACTTCGGCGGCGCCGCGCTGGCCCGCGACGGGTTGACCCTGGCGCGCAGTGGCCGGTCGGCGTACCTCGCCGACGTCGTGGCGGACCGCGGCGTGATCACCGCGCAGGACGTCGGCCGCGCGGCGGCGTCGGGCGATTTCGGCGCGGTCAACCTGATCCGCGACGGCGGGCGGCGGCTCGGGCAGGTGGTCGCCTCGCTGGTGAGTTTCGTGAACCCTGGCATGGTCGTGATCGGCGGCGGCGTGGCGCAGCTCGGGCATCAGCTGCTCGCCGAGATCCGCAGCTCGGTCTACCGGCGGTCGCTGCCGCTCGCGACCGGGAACCTGCCGATCGTGCTGTCCGAGCTGGGGGACACCGCGGGCGTCATCGGGGCCGCCTGGTCCGCCACCGATCGGGCCTTCACGTTGAGCAGCTGATCGGGCAGTGGGCTGAAAGCGTCCTTCACCGCATGTCACGCGGCGAAGGGCGCTTTCGTCGCATCGCATGCGGGGAAAGCGTCCTTCAGCCCGTCCTTGGGTACACCCGGCGGCACGTTGGGCACTCACCTGATTCCGATTAGTAACGTCAAGATCGTACAGACTTTCGCTCTAAAAGTACGAAAGTCTGCGCGGTTCTGGACGGCTATTCGGGTGACGGCACCCATTTCTGTCCTGTTGTCACCTTGACGAGTGACACGGACCACCCTACTTTCGCTGGCTAAGTAACAAAGTTTGTTACGGCCGATTCGTAAGTGAGGGCAGTGTGGCCGCGACTGAATCCGGGCAGCTCGACCCGGTCAGCCCACGCACGGCGAC
Source organism: Amycolatopsis sp. NPDC057786 (assembly GCF_042797905.1). NCBI lineage: Bacteria > Bacillati > Actinomycetota > Actinomycetes > Pseudonocardiales > Pseudonocardiaceae > Amycolatopsis > Amycolatopsis sp. NPDC057786. Next base: position 13,203 of record NZ_JBHVKW010000039.1, on the reverse strand, counting down.
CGGCGCCGAGGGGTTCTCGGCGGAAAAACGGACGTCGAACCTCGCCGCGCTCCTGCGGGCGTTGCGCGGGGGGCCGCTCTCCCGTACCCAGCTCGCGGCGCGCTGCGGACTCACCAAGCCGGCCGTCTCCGGGTTGATCACCGAGCTTTCCGAACGCGGTCTCGTCCGCTCCGCCGGACTCCAGGGCGGTGGCAACGGCAGGCCCAGCCAGCTGGTCGAGCTGAACGGCGCCAGTGCGTGCGGGCTCGCGCTCAGTGTCGAGGCCGATCGCTTCGCCGCCGTCGTCACGAACCTCGACGGCCGCGTCGTCGCCGAACGCACCGAGACCGCCGACGTCGCCGCGCTCGGACTGCACCGGAGCATGGACGAACTCGCCTTCCTCGCCCGGAACGTGCTGCTCGACGACCAGCCGGTCGGGGTCACCGTCTCGGTACCCGGCCTGGTCGATTCGGCCGCCGCCGTGCTGCGGTTCGCGCCGACCTTGCGCTGGCGCGACGCCGAGATCGCCGACCTGCTCGCCGCCAGGCTCGGCCTGCCCGCCGAGGCCATCGCGGTCGACAACGAGGCCAACCTCGGCGCGGTCGGCGAGGCGGTCGCCGGCGCGGGTCAAGGCGTGCGGGAACTCTTCTACCTCAGCGGCGGCACGGGCGTCGGCGGCGGACTCGTGTCCGGCGGCGTGATCCTGCGTGGTGCCAGGGGTTTCGCGGGCGAGGTCGGGCATATCACCGTCGACCCGTCCGGCGAGCAGTGTCAGTGCGGCCGCGTCGGCTGCCTGGAGACCAAGGCCGGCCTCAACGCCGTCCTGCGCGGCGCGGCTTCGCCCGGCGATCCGCTGCACGACCCCGCGCTGGGCGTCGACGGCCGGGTCGGGCTGCTCAAGAACCGCGTGCAGCGCGGAGACCAGCGCGCGGTCGCCGCGGTCTCGGAACTCGGGGTCGCGCTCGGTATCGCGGTGTCCACTGTGGTCGACGTGCTCGACCCGGACGTCGTCGTGCTCGGTGGCTACTTCGCCGAACTGGGCGAATGGCTGGTCGAGCCGGTGCGCCGCGAACTGTCCGCGCGTCCGCTCGGGCACGAGCCCGCCTGTCGCGTCGAGCCGTCGCCGCTGGGCACCACCGCCCCGCTGCGTGGCGCCGCGCATCTCGCCACCGAACGTCTTTTCGCCGACCCGACGCTAGTTCCCTTCGTGACCGAGGAGGCTCCGGCATGACGCTGCTATCCGTCCGGGGGATCGTGAAGACCTTCCCCGGGGTCCGTGCGCTCGACGGGGTCGACTTCGACGTCGAACCCGGTGAGGTGCACTGTCTCCTCGGCCAGAACGGCGCCGGCAAGTCCACGCTGATCAAAACGCTCGCCGGCGCGCATCGCCCCGACGGCGGCGAGATCTTCTGGCAGGGCGAGCCGGTCACGCTGCCCTCACCGGTCGCCGCGCTGAAGATCGGTATCGCGACCATGTACCAGGAACTCGACCTGGTGCCAGGACTTTCCGTGGCGGACAACATCTTCCTCGGCCGCGAGCGCGCGTCGTTCGGGTTCACGCGGATCAGCGAGTCCCGGAACAAGGCCGCGAAACTGATGGCGCGCCTCGGTCACCCCGAGATCGCGCCGTCGACCGAGGTCGGCAAGCTCTCCGCGGCCGGCCAGCAGCTGGTCTCGATGGCGCGGGCGCTCGCGTACGACGCGAAGCTGCTGGTGATGGACGAGCCCACCGCGGCGCTGGCGGGCGAAGAGGTCGACAACCTGTTCCGCATCGTCGGCGAGCTGACCGCCGAGGGTGTCGCGATCATCTACATCTCCCACCGGCTCGAAGAACTGCGCCGGATCGGCCACCGCGTCACGGTCCTCAAAGACGGCAAGACCGTCTCCACCGGCCTCGACGCCAAGGAGACGCCGACCTCCGACCTCGTCGCGCTGATGGCGGGCCGCAAGGTCGAAACCGTGTTCGGCCCGCGCCACCAGGAGCACGTGGACCCGGACCGCGAGGTCCTCAAGGTGGAGAACCTGACCACCGTCGGCGAGTTCGAGAACGTGAACTTCACCGTGCACGCCGGCGAGGTCGTCGGCATCGCGGGCCTCGTCGGCTCGGGACGCAGCGAACTGCTGGAGACGATCTTCGGCGCGCGCAAGCAGGACACCGGCACGGTGTCGGTCGACGGCGAACCGGTCCGGCCGGGCAGTGTGTCCGCGGCGGTCAAGGCCGGGATCGGGCTGGCGCCGGAGGAACGCAAGAGCCAGGGGCTGCTGCTCGACCTGCCCGTCGTGCACAACGTGACCCTGGCGAGCCTGAGCAAGTACGCGACGTTCGGGTTCACCGAGCGGGGCAGGGAACTCGACGACGCCGGGGAAAGCCTGCGGCGCCTCGATCTCCGGCCCGCCGACCCGCACCGCGTCATCCGCACGCTGTCCGGCGGCAACCAGCAGAAGGCGGTGCTCGCCCGCTGGCTGGTCCGCGGCTGCCGGGTCCTGCTGCTGGACGAGCCGACCCGCGGGGTCGACGTCGGCGCGCGGGCGGAGCTGTACCGGCTGATCGAGGAACTGGCCGCGACCGGCGTCGCGATCGTGCTCGTCAGCAGCGAGATCCCCGAAGTACTCGGCTTGTCCGACCGGGTGCTGGTGCTGCGTGAAGGACGTGTCCTGGCTGAAAAGCCGTCTGCGGAGCTGACAGAGGCGGATGTGCTCGACGTGATTCTCGAGGGGAGTGCGGCGTGACCGACCAAGCCGAATCGGTGCGTACGGGACCCGCCGTGGAACCGGTACGACCCAAGGAAAAGCGAAAGTTCTCGCTCGACACCCGGCTGCTCGGGCTGGCCGGGGTGCTGGTGATCCTGTGCATCGTCGGGCAGGTCACGAGGCCCGACCAGTTCTTCACCGACGGCAACATCTCCACGATCCTGCGGCTCGCCGCGGCCATCGGGGTGGTCAGCGTCGGGATGACGTTCGTGATCATCGCCGGCGGCATCGACCTCTCGGTCGGGTCGATCGTGGCGCTCTCCAGCGTCTGGCTGACCACGCTGGCCACCCAGTCCTACGGCCCGTGGGTGATGATCCTTTGTGGACTCCTGGTCGGCCTCGGTTGCGGTCTCATCAACGGGATCTTGGTCTCCTACGGGAAGATCGTGCCGTTCATCGCGACACTGGCGATGTACGTCTCGGCCCGCGGGCTCGCGGAACGCATCAGCGGCCGTCGCACGCAGGTGGTGTCGGAGGCGGGTTTCCTCGACTTCTTCCGCGGTGACCTGCTCGGCATCCCGGTGCTGATCTGGATGTTCGCGCTGGTGTTCGTGATCGGCTGGGTGCTGCTGAACCGCACCACGTTCGGCCGCCGCACCTTCGCCGTCGGCGGCAACGCCGAGGCGTCGCGGCTGGCGGGTATCAACGTCAAGCGGCACACCGCGCTCGTCTACGGCGTCGCCGGCCTGTGCTGCGGTATCGCGGCGCTGATGGTCGTCGCCCGCACCACCGCGGGCGCCTCGACCAACGGCATGCTCTACGAACTCGACGCCATCGCGGCGGTCGTCATCGGCGGCACGCTGCTCACCGGTGGCCGCGGTTCGCTCATCGGCACCCTGATCGGCGTGCTGATCTTCACCGTGCTGTCCAACATCTTCACGCTCAACAACCTGGACACCGACATCCAGAACATCGCCAAGGGCGTGATCATCGTCCTGGCCGCGCTACTGCAGTTCCGCTCCGTCAAAAAGACAAAGACGAACACCTAGCGGTCACCATCGGATGTCCTCCGGGGGTCTCGACGGCCCGGCTTCCCGCTGGACGCACGGCCGCAAGGCCCGAGTACGACACCGGTACGAGGACCTCGCGGCCGCACGCCCAGCGGAAACCCGGATCCGCCGAATACCCCCGAAGGACATCCGATGGCAACCACTCATCACCGTGGATGGAGAGTCGTCATGACCGAACAATCCCTGCACCGCCGCCGCTTCCTGCTGGGAGGCGCGGCCGTCGGAGCGGGTGCGCTGCTGACCGCGTGCACCTCGAACGAGGCACCGGCGCAGAACAACGCGGCCAACGTGGCCAACGCCGGGGCGAACTCGCAGCCCGGCACCCCGGTCACCATCGGGTTCTCGGCGCCGGCCGCGGACCACGGCTGGATGGCGGCCATCACCAAGAACGCCCGCGCGCAGGCGCAGAAGTTCAGTGAGGTCACGCTCAACGCGACCGAGGGCACCAACGACGTCAACCAGCAGATCTCCCAGGTGGAGACCTTGATCAACGCCAAGGTCAACGTCCTGGTGATCCTGCCGTTCGACGGCAAGGCGCTGACCGCGGTCGGCCAGCAGGCGATGGACGCCGGTATCCAGGTGATCAACCTGGACCGCGTCTTCGACACCCCGCTCGCGTACCGCACCTGGATCGGTGGCGACAACTACCGCATGGGCGTCAACGCCGGGAACTACATCGCCCAGCAGATGAAGGCGAAGAACATCGCCAGCCCGGTGATCGGCGAGGTCGCGGGTATCGACTCGCTGCCGCTGACCCAGGAACGCAGCAAGGGTTTCAAGGACGCCTTGGCGCGTCAGGGCTTCCAGGTGGGACCGCGCGTCTCGGCGCAGTTCACGCCGGAGTCCGGTGAGCAGCAGACCTCGAACCTGTTGCAGTCGGCGTCCAAATTGGACGCTCTCTGGAACCACGACGACGACCAGGGCGTCGGCGTCATCGCGGCGATCAACAACGCCAACCGCAAGGACTTCCTGATGGTCGGCGGTGCGGGCTCCAAGAACGCGATGAACCTGATCAAGTCCGACGCCGAGCCGTTGAAGGCGACCGTGCTCTACAGCCCGTCGATGGCGTCTTCGGCGATCTCGCTCGCGCGGCTTCTCGGCCAGGGCAAGGGCGCCGGCGACTTCGCCGAGCACGAGATCCCCGCCGAGATCACCACGTACTCCGCGGTGGTCACCAAGGAGAACGTCGACAAGTACATGGACGTCGGCTTCGACTCGTAAACCCGCGTACCCGACACACGCACGCATCTAGGAGGGGCATGAGCACGGCAAAGGAAACGATCGGGATCGGCATGGTGGGTCACGCGTTCATGGGTGCGGTGCATTCGCACGCGTGGCGCAGTGTGCACCGGTTCTTCGCGCCACCGCTGATCCCGAGACTCGCCGTGCTCGGCGGCCGCGACGAGGTTCGGACGAAGGCCGCGGCGGAACGGTTCGGCTGGGAGGACGTCGAGACGGACTGGCGCGCGCTGATCGCCCGCGACGACGTCGACCTGGTCGACATCTGCACGCCGGGCGACAGCCACGCCGAGATCGCGATCGCCGCGCTCGAGGCCGGGAAGCACGTGCTGTGCGAGAAGCCGCTGGCCAACACCCTCGCCGAGGCCGAAGCGATGGCCGAGGCGGCGGCGAAGGCGCGGGCCAACGGCGTCCGGTCGATGGTGGCCTTCAACTACCGCCGGGTGCCCGCGCTCGCGCACGCCAGGAAGCTGGTCGCGAGCGGGGCGCTCGGCGAGATCCGCCATGTGCGGTCGGTGTACTTGCAGGACTGGCTGTCCGACGCGCGGGCGCCGATGACCTGGCGGCTGCACAAGGACAAGGCGGGTTCGGGCGCGCTGGGCGATCTCGGCGCGCATATCGTCGACGCCGCCCAGTTCGTCACCGGTGAGACGATCACCGGGGTTTCCGCGCTGACCAACACCTTCGTCAAGGAGCGGCCGGACGGCGACGGCGGCACCGGGCAGGTCACGGTCGACGACACCGCGCTGTTCCTCGGCCGGTTCACCGGCGGCGCGGTGGCGAGTTTCGAGGCGACCCGGTTCGCGCTGGGCCGCAAGAACGCGATGCGGCTGGAGATCAACGGGTCGAAGGCGAGCCTCGCGTTCGACTTCGAGTCGATGAACGAACTGTCCTTCTTCGACGGTGGCCAGCCCGCCACCGAAGCCGGGTTCCGCCGGATCCTGGTCACCGAACCCGAGCACCCGTACGTCGGGGTGTGGTGGCCGCCGGGGCATCTCCTCGGCTACGAGCACACCTTCACCAACGAGGTCGCCGATCTGCTCACCGCGATCGGCGAGGGCACCGATCCCGAACCGTCCTTCGAGGACGGGTTGAGGGTTCAGCAGGTCTTGGCCGCGGTCGAGCGCAGCGCGTCCGACGAGGCGCGATGGACCGCTGTGCCCGGTGTCACCACGAAAGGAAGTAACTGAGGAGTAGATCCAGCCGAAAGTCGCATGACGACTATCACTGCGACTTGGTTCGATCCGAAACATCCGACCATCGGAGGTCGGGGGTTCTCGGGTGTGGAAAGGTGGAGGAAATGCCTGCTCACGAGCGTACGGGCATCTGGTTGATCGGGGCGAGGGGGTCGGTGGCCACCACGGCCGCGGTGGGGCTCCTCGCGCTGCGCGCGGGGGTGACGGGCGGTGGCGGCTGCGTCACCGAGCTGCCCGCGTTCGCCGGGGTTCCGTTGCCGGGCTGGGACGATCTGGTCCTCGGCGGGCACGACATCGCGCATACGCCGCTGGAGAAGCGGGCCGAGCAGCTGGCGCACGCCGGGGTGTTCGGGCACGCGGTGTTCGCCGCGGTCCGGTCCGGGCTGGCCGAGGTGGACGCCGAGATCCGCGACGGCTACCACCCGGCGTCCCACACCGGTGCCCAGGCCGACGCGGCCGCCCGGCTGACGGCGGACATCCGAGCTTTCGCCGACCGCCTCGACCTCGCGCGGGTCGTCGTGGTCAACGTGTCCTCCACCGAGGCCCCGTGTCCCCACCTGCCCGAACACGACGACCTCGCCGCGTTGGAAGCGGCGCTCGCCGACCCGGCACGGGCGGTGCTCCCGTCGAGTTCGTTGTCGGCTTACGCGGCGCTGAAGGCGGGGAGCCCGTACGTCGAGTTCACGCCGTCCGCCGGGATCACCCTGCCCGCGTTGCGGGAGCTGGCGGAGCGGGAAGGCCTGCCGTACGCGGGTTGCGACGGCAAGACCGGCGAGACGCTGCTGCGCACGGTCCTCGCGCCGATGTTCAGCGCGCGGGCGCTGAAGGTCCGCTCCTGGGCGGGCACCAACCTGCTGGGCGGCGGTGACGGCGAGACCCTCGCCGACCCGGTGACCGCGAACAGCAAGCTGGAATCCAAGGCCCGCGGGCTCGCGGCGCTGCTCGGCGAGGACGTCACCGCGCCGCTGCACATCGACAACGTGCCCGACCTCGGCGAGATCAAGACCGCGTGGGACCACGTGTCGTTCGAGGGTTTTCTCGGCGCGCGCATGAGCCTGCAGTTCACCTGGACCGGCTACGACTCCGCGCTCGCGGCGCCGCTCATCCTCGACCTCGCGAGGCTGGTGACCGCGGCGCACGCCGGCGGCCAGAGCGGCGCGCTGACCGAACTCGGGTTCTTCTTCAAGGATCCGCTGGGCAGCGACGAACACCGCTTCGCCGAGCAGACCGCCCGCCTGATCAGCTGGGCGGGAACCCTGTGAAGGCTTACGTGGAACTCGTACGGGCGCCCGCCGCGCTGACGGTGCTCGGCGACACGGTCGCCGGATCCGCAGCGGCGGGGCTCAGGATGACCGGGCGACGGCTGCTGCTGCCGTTGTCCTCGGTTGCCTTCTACTGGGCCGGAATGGCCCTCAACGACTGGGCGGACCGGAAGCTCGACGCCGTGGAGCGTCCCGAGCGGCCGATCCCGTCCGGGCGGGTGAGTGCCGGCGCGGCGCTCACCACCGGGGCCGCGCTGACCGCTGCCGGGCTGGGCCTGGCGGCGCTCGGCGGCGGCCGCCGGTCGATGCGGGTCGCGGTCCCGCTCGCGGCGGCGGTGTGGGCCTACGACACCGTGCTCAAGCCGACCTCGGCCGGACCGGTGGCGATGGCGGCCTGCCGCACGCTCGACGTCCTGCTCGGCGCGGGTGACTCCCCGAAGAAGGCAGCCACCGCCGCGGCCGCGGTGGGTGTCCACACGCTCGGTGTCACGGTGTTGTCCACCGGGGAAGTGCACGGCGCGAAACCGGGTACGGCTCGTGCCGCACTGGCCACCAGCTGTGCGGCGACAACGTTGGCATTGACCGGACCGGCGCGGGGCGGCTGGCATCGCGCGGTCTCGATGGCGGCCGGTTCGGGCTACGCGGGACTGGTCGGCCGGGCGCAGGCGGACGCTGTCCGTGACCCGTCGGCGAAGTCCGTGCGCTCGGCGACGAAGTCCGGCATCCACGGCATGGTCCCGCTGCAGGCGGCGGTCACGGCCAAGGGCTCGGTACTGGGGGCCGTGCTGGTCGCGGCCGCGCTGCCGATCGCCCGCAAGCTGTCGCGGAAGGTGAGCCCCACATGAAGTTTTCACTGGGATACGGCACCAACGGCTTCTCCAACCACCGTCTCGACGACGCCCTCGCGATCATCGCCGACCTCGGGTACACCGGGGTGGCGCTGACGCTGGATCACGACCATCTCGACCCGTTCGCCGACGATCTGGCGCGGCAGGTCGACCACGTGGCGTCCCGGCTTTCGGCGCTCGGCCTGAACCGGGTCGTCGTCGAAACCGGCGCGCGTTATCTGCTCGACCCGTGGCGCAAGCACTCGCCGACACTGCTTTCGGACGACCCCGCGCTCCGGATCGACTTCCTGGCAAGGGCTTTGCGGATCGCCGGGGACCTCGGCGCGGACTGCGTCTCGTTCTGGTCAGGGGTGTCCACTGTGGACAAGGACGTCGCCTGGTCCCGGTTGCGGGAAGGCGTCGCGGCGGTCCTGGAGCACGCCGCGCGGCTGAACGTCCGGCTGGCGATGGAACCCGAGCCAGGGCATCTCGTGCAGCATCTCGGCCAGGTCCTGGACCTGCGCAAGGAACTCGGCGAGCCGGAGCTGTTCGGGGTCACGCTCGACGTCGGGCACTGTGTCGCCGTCGAGCCGGTGAACGCGGCCGAATGCGTCCGCCTCGCCGGTCCGCTGCTGTGGAACGTGCAGCTCGACGACATGCTGCCGCGGGTCCACGAACACCTCGAGTTCGGCGACGGACATCTGGATCTGCCGGGGACGCTCGCCGCGCTGGCGGAGATCGGCTACACCGGGCTGGCCGCGGTCGAACTGCCCCGGCACAGCCACGCCGCACCGGACACCGCGCGACGGGCCTTCGAGGCGTTGACCGCCGCGATGCCGCAGACCTGGTCGGCCAAGGCGGAACGACGGATCCGGGAGAAGCCGTCGGTGATCGGCTCGCTCTTCCCGGCCGTCGGCCGCGAGGTCGGCCGCGAGGCGCTGCGTCCGGACACCGATCCGCAGGGGCTCATCCACGGCACCGTCGACGACCGGGCGCGGGTCCGGCTCGTGACGGTGCTGGCCGACGTCCTCGACGACGCCGCGCTGGCCACGGAACTGCGCGATCTCTACCGCTACGGCGACGACGCCGAGCGGCGCGGGGTCCTGCGGGCGCTCAACGCGCTGGAGTTCCCGGGCGCCGAAGTCACCGACACCGGCATCAGGCTGGTCGAAGACGCCTTGCGCGCCAACGACATCAGGCTGGTCGCCGCCGCCATGGGTGCCTTCGCCCGGTTCCTGGACGACCACACGTGGCGCCACGGCGTCCTCAAATGCGTCTTCGTCGGGGTGCCGCTGGCCGCCGTCGCGGACCTCACTTCCCGCGCGGACGACGAGCTGAGGCGCATGCTCGCCGACTTCGCCGACGAACGCAGGGCGGCCGGACGTGACGTACCCGCCGACGCCCTCTCATTGCTCAAGGAAGGCCACTGACCGTGCGCATCTTCGATCCCCACATCCACATGTCCTCCCGGACCACCGACGACTACGAAGCCATGTACGCGGCCGGTGTCCGCGCGCTGGTCGAGCCCGCGTTCTGGCTGGGGCAGCCGCGCACCAGCGTCGGCTCGTACACCGACTACTTCGACGCGCTCATCGGCTGGGAACGGTTCCGCGCCGCCCAGTTCGGCATCCGGCACCACTGCACGATCGCGCTGAACCCCAAGGAGGCCAACGACCCCCGCTGCCGCGAGGTGCTCGACGTGCTCCCGAGGTACCTGGCGAAGGACGGCGTGGTCGCGGTCGGCGAGGTCGGCTACGACTCGATGACCAAGGAAGAGGACGAGGTCTTCTCCCAGCAGCTGGCGATGGCGCTGGAACACGATCTCCCGGTCCTGGTGCACACCCCGCACCGCGACAAGCTGGAAGGCACCAAGCGCACCCTCGACGTCGTGCGTGAGGCCGGCGTCGCGCCGGAGCGCGTGGTCGTCGACCACCTCAACGAGGTCACCGTCAAGCTGGTCAAGGATTCCGGTGCCTGGATGGGTTTCTCCATCTACCCGGACACCAAGATGGACGAGCACCGGATGGTCGAGATCCTGCGCCAGTACGGGCTGGACAACATGATCGTCAACTCGGCCGCCGACTGGGGCCGGTCCGATCCGCTGAAGACCGCCAAGACCGGACAGGCGATGCTCGACGGCGGTTTCACCGAGGCCGACGTCGACAAGGTGCTGTGGCAGAACCCAGTCGACTTCTACGGCTTGAGCGGCAGGCTGACGCTCGACCCGCTGCCCGGTTTCACTGGTGAGGCCGTGACTTTCGAGGGCAACTCGGTTCTGCGAGGTGCCCGCAAATGATCTCCTACTGTACGAACGTCCACCCCGCCGAAGACGTCGACGGCATCGTCGCGCAGCTGGAGCGGTACGCGCTCCCGGTGCGCGAGCGGCTGGGCGCCGATCGGCTCGGCGTCGGACTGTGGCTCTCCGCGCCGGTCGCGCGCGGGCTCGCCGAGGACGCCGGAGCGCGCAAGCGTTTCCGTGCCGAACTCGACGCTCGCGGGCTGTCGGTGTACACGCTGAACGCGTTCCCGTACGGCGGCTTCCACGACGACGTCGTCAAACACGCCGTCTACCGTCCTGAGTGGACGAATCCCGGCCGGGTCGCGTACACGATCGACTGCGTGAACGTGCTGTCCGAGCTGCTCGCCGAGGATGCTTCTTACGGCAGCATATCGACGCTGCCGTTGGCTTGGCGTGAACCGTGGACCGAACAGGACGATCGCCGCGCCACCGAGGCGTTCGGTCAGGTCGTCCGGGCGATCGGTGACCGGCCGATCAAACTGGCCGTCGAGCCGGAGCCCGGCTGTGTGCTCGACACCGTGGCCGACGCGCTGGGCTGGCTTTCCGGTCGTGTCGACCCGGAGCACGTCGGGCTGTGCCTGGACACCTGTCATCTCGCGGTGTCGTTCGCCGACCCGGCGGAGACCCTCAAGGCGATCGCGGAGTCCGATGTGGACATCGTCAAGGTGCAGGCTTCCGCCGCCCTGCACGTCGAGAAGCCCGCCGAAGCGCGTGAAGCGCTGGCCGCGTTCGCCGAACCGCGTTACCTGCACCAGGTTCGCGAGCTGTCGGGCGGTGTCGTGCACAAGGCCGACGACCTGCCTGAAGCCTGGACCGACCTGCCGGGGGAGGGGCCGTGGCGGGTGCATTTCCACATGCCGCTGCACCAGGCCCCGGCCGCGCCGCTGTCCACCACCACGGACGTCCTGCGCACCGTCGCCGCCGGGCTGCCCGGCGAACCGCATATCGAAGTCGAGACCTACACCTGGAGCGTGCTCCCGGACGCGGGCGACCTCGTCGGCGGAATCGCCGCGGAACTCGAGTGGGCACAGGCGAATCTCGTCAAGGAAGGGGTGTCCGCGTGAAACCCTTGGTCGTCATCGACGTCGTCGGGCTGACCCCGAAGGCGTTGCGGGACATGCCGAAACTGTCCGCCGTCGCGAAGGACGGCTGGCAGGCCGAACTGGGCACGGTGCTGCCCGCCGTCACCTGCAGCGCGCAGTCGACGTTCCTCACCGGGCTCATGCCCGCGCAGCACGGGATCGTCGGCAACGGCTGGTACTTCCGCGAACTCGGCGAGATCTTCCTGTGGCGCCAGCACAACCGGCTCGTCGGTGGCGAAAAGCTCTGGGAGACCGCGCGGGCGGCGCACCCCGGCTACACGTCGGCGAACGTCTGCTGGTGGTACGCGATGGGGATGAGTACCGACGTCACGGTGACCCCGCGGCCGATCTACCACGCCGACGGCCGCAAGTCGCCGGACGCCTACGTGCGGCCGCCCGAGCTGCACGACCAGCTGACCGGCGCGCTGGGGGAATTCCCGCTCTTCCAGTACTGGGGCCCGACGGCGTCGATCAAATCGAGCAAGTGGGTGATCGGGGCGTCGCGGCAGATCCTGCGCGAGAAACGGCCGGATCTGCTGCTGACCTACGTTCCGCATCTCGACTACGACCTTCAGCGTTTCGGCCCCGACGCGCCGCAGGCACGCAAGGCCGCGCGTGAGTTGGACAACGCGCTCGCGCCGCTGCTCGACGACGCCCGCAACGCCGGGGCGACCGTGGTCGCGCTCAGCGAGTACGGGATCACCAACGTGCACCGGCCGGTCGACATCAACCGGGCGCTGCGGCGCGAGGGCCTGCTGGAGGTCTACACCCAGGCGGGGATGGAGTACCTCGACCCGTGGGCGTCGCGCGCGTTCGCCGTCGCCGACCACCAGGTCGCGCACGTCTACGTCCGCGACTCCGCCGATGTCGAGCGGGTGCGCTCGATCGTCGGCGAGCTGACGGGCGTCGACGAGGTGCTCGATCGCGAGGCACAGGCGCGGTACGGCATCGACCACGAGCGCGCCGGCGAACTCGTCGCGGTCGCCGAGCCGGACTCGTGGTTCACCTACTACTACTGGCTCGACGACGAGCGGAAGCCCGACTTCGCGCGCGGCGTCGAGATCCACCGCAAACCGGGCTATGACCCCGCCGAGCTGTTCTTCGACCCGGAGGACAAGTTCGCCAAGGCGCGGGCGGGGCTCAACCTGGCGAAGAAGTTCGCCGGGCTCCGGTACGCGATGGACGTCGTCCCGACCGATCCGCGCTGGGTGCGCGGCTCGCACGGACGGCTGCCGGATTCCACAGAGGACGGTCCCGTGCTGCTTTGTTCGGATCCGGCCTTCGAGCCGTCCGGTCGTGTGGGTGCGACGGACGTGCATCCGCTGTTGTTGTCACTGCAAGGCCTGAAGTAGGAGGTGGCGGGGTGGTGTGGCCGGTGCGTGTCGCGAAAGCCACTTTCGCGACGTCTGATGTCCCGAAAGTGGCTTTCGGGACATGGTCGCCCGCACCCGCCGGTCCCGACGTTGCGAAAGCCACTTTCGCAACCTCCAACGTTGCGAAAGTGGCTTTCGCAACATCCCGAATCGGCTCAGCCCCAGCGAGCCGCCCAGTCCAGGGG